>CACZII010000191.1 GCA_902781185.1 Fibrobacter succinogenes | reverse complement strand
GATTCCTGCTTGAACCCGGCAGCCTGCAGGCGTTCCAGGGTCAGCGGGATGCTGGGATTGAAGTGCCCGAGGATGCCCGTGGTCTCGGTCTGGGGGATGCTCCATATACGGAAAAATCCCAGCACATGATCGATACGGTAAGCGTGGTAGAACTTGCTTGCCTGGGCGAGACGGGCTTTCCACCAGGCAAAGCCGTCCTGTTCAATGACATCCCAGCGATAGGTGGGGAATCCCCAGTTCTGGCCGCTGTAGCTGAACATGTCAGGAGGGGCACCTGCGCGGTCTTCCAGGGAGAAGTACTTGCGGTTCGCCCACACGTCGGCGCTGTCCTCGTTGATGAGGATGGGAATGTCGCCCTTGATGTTGATGCCGAGCTTGGAAACCTCTGATACGGCGGCGCAGAACTGCGTTTCGGCAATGAGCTGCATCCAGGCCTGGAACCAAACGTCCTTCTTGTACTTGGTCCAGATTTTTTCGATGTCTGCGTCCGTGGGGTTCTTGAAATTTTTCCAGTCCTTCCAACTCTTCTCGCCGTTTTCGGCCTTCAGGGTGCTGTAGGCGCAGTAGGCCTTGGCCCAGGGGTTCTTGTCCAGCCACTCCTGCAGGACCTTGTCCTTGCGGAGCTGGTCGTAACGGTTGTCAAAAATTTTTCTCAGGATGGAGCGTTTCCAAGTGGAAATCTTGTAGTAGTCGATGCGTTCCTGGTCGTCGAACTTTTCCTTGGCCTCTTCGATATCGTCTTCGAATTCGGAGGATCCCTGCACCGCCTGGATGTTGATGAACACAGGGTTCAGGGCAAAGGCGCTGCGAGCGCTGTAGGGGCTAGCCTCGGCGCCGGTATCGTTCACCGGCAAAAGCTGGATGACGTTGAAATCACAAAGCTTGGACCACTGGGCAAAGGGAATCAGGTCGAGGTATTCGCCGATACCGATGCTGTTTTTGCTACGGAGGCTGAACAGGGGAACGGCTACACCGCTCTGGAAACAAGAAATATCACTGTAACGCATGGTGGGAAAGATAGTATAGTGACTAGTTAGACTTTTATGTCTTCACGTGGAAATAATCCACATTGGGGTGGCTGATGTAGAGTCCGCTAACAGATGCCTGGGGGTACATGGCGCCGTTTTCGGTAAGACTGATGCCTATGCTTGCAAAGTCGATGAGTTTTGCCACGTTGAAGATTTCCTTGATGTTCGGGAGCACAGGGTAGCCGACGGCCGGGCGGATGCCCCTCCAGCCGTTGGTGCGGGCCAGTTCCTGGCTCAGGTATTCGGCGCCGGCTTCGGCCAGGCGGTCGGCGACGGTCTGCATCAGGAGCACGTCGTAGTCGCTGCCGCCCTGTTCGGCTTTCAGCTTTTCGAGGCGCTTGACGAAGGCGTCGCTTACGGTGACGGCGAAGGCGCCCACAATGTCGCGGAATACATCCTTGCCGGCGGGAGCAGCAAAGACACTTGCGGTGTTCGCATTGGCAGGAGCCACGTAGTCGCAGAGGGCAAGGCAAGTGCCTTCCGGATTCTGCTGGCGGGCCGTGGCGACTTCGACAAGGTCGGAGTCGGTGCCGGTACGGCCCGTGTTGAAAATGACCGACTTTTCCGTGCCGGCAGCAGGGTAGAACGCCTGCACGGCACGCAGCGCATATTCGGGCTTTGTGAGCGACTTGATGAGTGCTTCAGCGTCGGCCTTGAGTTTCTTTGCTTCTTCCTGGTCGGCCTTGACTTTCCAGGTGAAGAAGAAGTATTCCCAGCTGATAAGCGGGATGACTTTTTCCAGCGGGATGGGTGGAAGCTTGCTTTCGCCCATGAAGGGAGGTTCTACTGGCTGGTACTTGCTCCAATCGCACTGGTAGCGGCGTTCGACCGGCGTTTTCTCTGCTGCGGCCATGGCGTTGGCGGCTTCGGTCTGGATGCCGTTTTGCTTGTCACGAATGCGCTGCTGCTCCTCGCGATTTTCCTGGATGGTAGCCTCGCTGGTGGCCGGATCCAAAAGTTTCTGTACGAGGCCTGGGTTGCTGGCGGCGTCGCGAACGTGGAATACGGGACCTTCGTAGCACGGGGCAATCTTTACGGCAGTGTGCGTAGGCGAAGTCGTTGCGCCGCCGACGATAATCGGGATGCGCTGGCCGGCGGCCTGCATGGCCTTCGCCACCGTACACATTTCTTCGAGGGAGGGCGTAATCAGTCCGGAGAGACTCAAGATGTCGGCCTTATTCTCGATGACCGCCTTCACGATGACGTCTTCGGGAACCATCACGCCGAGGTCCACCATTTCGTAGCCGTTACAGGCCATAATCACGGAGACGATGTTCTTGCCGATATCGTGCACGTCGCCCTTAACGGTGGCGATTACAATCTTGCCGCGACTCGATGCGTTAGCGTCCTTGCCCGCCTCAATGTAGGGCTGCAAGATTTCCACTGCCTTCTTCATGGTACGTGCGGTCTTCACCACCTGCGGCAGGAACATGCTGCCTTCGCCGAAACGGCGACCGACTTCGTTCATGCCGTCCATGAGCGGGCCGGAGATGATTCCCACGGGGCTGTCGCCGCGGTTGATGAGTTCCATCAGGTCGGGCTGGAGTGTGGTGGATGTCCCCTTGAGGAGAGCCTCTTGCAGGCGTTCTTCGGGCGTAGTGGGCTTGGCGTCAGCGGCGGCACTGCCGGTATCGCTGGTCGCGGAACCCGCACCGGTGCTCATGGCAAAAATCGCCTTCGGGTCGTACTTGGTGCCCGCTTCCTTGGCGGCAGCGGCGGCCGCGGTCATGCGACTTGCAATTTCAATGAGCGCTTCGCTGGCATCCGGTTCCGTGTTCAACAGCACTTCGGTAATGGCCATGCGGAGTTCCAGCGGAATCGTCTTGTATTCGATAATCGCACTGGGGTTCATGATGGCCATACCCATACCGTTCGGAATTGCGTAATGCAGGAACGTGGTATGCATGGATTCGCGCAGGTAGTTGTTGCCACGGAAGGCGAAGGAAAGGTTCGAAAGCCCGCCCGAGATGCGCACGCCGGGCAGGTTATCCATGATCCAGCGGACCGCGCGGATAAAGTCGATGGCATAGGCGTTGTGTTCGGCCATGCCGGTGGCAACCGTCAGCACGTTGGGGTCAAAAATGATGTCGGAAGGAGCGAAGTCCAGCTTCTTCACCAGGATGTCGTAAGCGCGGGCAGCAATCTTTACGCGGCGCTCGTAATTGGTGGCCTGACCCTCTTCGTCAAAGAGCATCACGATGACGGCAGCACCAAGCCGCTTGATGGTAAGCGCGTGTTCGATGAAAGCTTCTTCGCCCATCTTCAGCGAGATG
>CACZII010000190.1 GCA_902781185.1 Fibrobacter succinogenes | reverse complement strand
GTTCGCAGTGCCTGCGAAATGCACCAGGCCGTCATGGAACGCCTCCCACAAGTACAGGCCCTGGTGCATTGCGCCGCCGTGGCCGACTACCGCCCGAAAGTGGCTGCTGCTGAAAAGATCAAGGACAGCAGGAACCAGCTGGTTTTGGAGCTGGTGCCCAACCCGAACATTCTGCGAGATTCCGTGGCCGCCAAGAAGCCAGGCCAGGTTGTGGTGGGCTTTGCCCTGGAAACGGACCACTTTGAAAAGCACGCTTTGGAAAAGCTGGAAAAGAGCGCCGCCGATGCCCTGCTGCTGAACGCCCCCGTGGCCAAGGACAGTGGCTTTGGTTTTGACTGCGTGAATTACACTCTGGTGACGCCTAATTCCCAAGTGCCCGAACTTCGCATGGGTTCCAAGGTGGAACTCTCGGAAACCATCGTTGATTTTGTGAACCGCAAGCTGGAGGAAAGCCGTGGCTGAAGAATTTGATTTTAGCGCCCTCCGCAGCTACCTCCAGGGACAGATGGATCTTGGGGATGCCGAGGTGTTCCTGGACGAACCCTGGGCACCGAAAAAGCGCATGGCATCGCCTGCCCCGGCTTCTGCACCGGTTCCGCCTAGACCCACTGCTCATGCCGCCGCCGTGCCGCCTCCGCGACCTGCGTCCGCTCCCGCGACCACGGCAGCTCCCACCTTCGCAAGGCCCGACATGCCTGCTCCTCGAGCCGCCTCTCGGGAAGCCGCGCCCTTTGAATCTGCCGTTACCCCCCAGGAATTTTACGGACAAATTAGTAGCGAAAAACTTTATGCCGGCAAGACCCTCTTCTGCTACGAGGGTCCTGATCACCCCACGCTGTTGTTGCTTTTCCAGACGCCCCGTTCAGACATTCCTTCAGGCGGATTCCTCAAGTCTCCCGTGGCGGAGATGCTCTTCCGCCTTTTTACAAGCCTGAACGTCGCTCCTGAATCCATCGGGGTAACCTTCTTCTACAAGTTGCCCGAATCCAGGAGCTTCCCGCCCCTGGTAGAGGCGACGCTTCGCAAGATGCTCGCTAAGGAGCTTTCCCTGCTCGCGCCTGAAACCATGGTGACCTTCGGGGAACCCGTGTTCCACCAGGTCTTTGGAAAGGGCAAGAACTTCATGGAGTCCGCCGGTACGGATATGGAATTTGCAGGTGTCAAGACCTGTTCCCTGGTAGACGCCTTTGCCATGATGGGCGACAAGCAGCTCAAGCTGCTCACCTGGAAGACCCACCTTCCCAAGTGTTCCTTCTTTAAGCGTTAGGGATCGTCGCGCCGTGCGGCGAGACGCGTAGCGGCTCGATGAGCCGCCGAGGTGACGAGGGGGCGAGCAGAGCCCGACCTAGCCCCTTTTTGCGGAGCTTTCGGGAACTGGGGCTAGGGAACGCCCTGTTAAAAGCCTTGCGGGGCTTTTTTTCAGGCAAAAATTTTATCTTTATCGTGAATATTTATGTCTGAAAATGTAAGTGACAACAGAAATTTTGAAAGTCGCCAGGTGCCAAATGACCTGGAGGCGGAACGCTTTTTGCTAGGTGGCATCCTTAGGGACCCGGAGGTTATGGGGACCGTCATTATGGTGGTCACCGAAGAGGATTTTTTCTATTACGAACGCCATAAACTCATCTGGCGTGGTTTGAGTGGCCTGTACCGCAAGGGAACTCCCATTGACCTTCTGACCCTTTCGACAGAACTGGAAACCATGGGTAAGCTCCAGGAATCCGGTGGTCGGGAATACCTGTTCGACCTGATGGAGTCGGTGGCCTCCTCGGCCAACGTGGAATGGAACTTGGAACACCTGAGAAACAAGTCCACCCTGCGCAAGATGATCAAGTCGGCCTCGGAGACCATCAAGAAGGCCATGGACCCCTCCTTCAATCCGGATGACGTAATCCAGGATGCGGAACGGGACATCTTCGCCATTGCCGACAAGCAGGTGAAGGGCGCTGTAAAGCCCATCGAGAATTTTGTTTCCCCCCTGCTGGAACGGCTCAACAACCGCAAAGACGGGATTACGGGAATTCCCACTGGAATCAAGGACTTGGACGAACTGACCAACGGCCTCCAGAATTCCGACCTGATTATCCTGGCGGCCCGCCCTGGTGTGGGTAAGACCTCTTTTGCCCTGACCATCGCGGCCAATGCCGCCATCGATTACAACAAGCATGTAGCGTTTTTCAGCCTGGAAATGGACGGCATGCAGCTGGCTCAGCGTCTTCTCTGCTCTCGGGCCGAGGTAGACCAGTCCAAGCTTCGCAACGGTAAGTTGAACCGTGACGAGATGAACAAGATTATCGCGAAGGTGGCTCCCATTAACCAGTCCCCGCTGTATGTGGATGACAACGCCGACCTGGGAATCATGGAACTCATGAGCAAGGCCCGCCAGCTTAAGCATAGGGGCCAGCTGGACCTTCTGGTGGTGGACTATCTGCAGCTGATGAAGACCGGCAATGAGGAAAACCGCGCGGTGGCCATCGGCAACATTTCCCGCGGGCTCAAGATTTTGGCCAAGGAACTGCACATCCCCATCATCGCCCTGGCCCAGCTCAGCCGTAAGGTGGAAGAGAAGGGTCGCGACCGGCCCCAGCTTAGTGACCTCCGTGAATCGGGTTCTATCGAACAGGACGCCGACATGGTGTGGTTCGTGGAACGCCCCTACGTGCGGAGCCACAAGGAAGAGGATAAGTTCAAGGCGGAACTGATTGTGGCCAAGCACCGTAACGGCTCGGTGAAGGATATTCCCATGACGTTTGTGCCGGAATATACCACCTTCTACAGTGCCATGGAAGGCAGTGGAGACGAGGGTGGCGACCAGCCCTACTCTTACGATGATTACGGTGGCGGTTCTGAACCTGTCGGCTTTGGAGACTTTGGCTGATGCTTGTTCTGCTTAGTCCCATCATTTGGATCGGTAAGGTCATCGTTCAGGGCATCGCCAGCGTCGGCGAGATTATCTGCCTATTGCTTTCTACGCTGAAACAACTGCCTCACGTGTACAAGAATCCGGACCTGATTGTAAAGCAGATGATTTCTATCGGTGTGTCTTCTCTGCCTTTGCTCTTTGTGACGTCAATCTTTACGGGCATGGTGGCAACCATCATGGCGGAGTTCGAATTCCACAACCTGGTGTCGGATAAGTTCGTGGGTACTGCCGCCTGCAAGATGGTGCTGATCGAGCTTGGACCCCTGCTGACCGCTATCGTGCTTGCGGGCCGCGTAGGAAGTGCCGTGGCTGCTGAGCTTGGTTCCATGAAAGAGAAAGAAGAACTGATGGCTTATACGGTGCTAGGACTGGAACCCTACCGTTAC
>CACZII010000189.1 GCA_902781185.1 Fibrobacter succinogenes | reverse complement strand
TTCGATATCCATCGGGTCCACGCCGTTGCCCTTGGACTTGCTCATGGTCTGGCCATTGCCGTCCAGAATCTTCGGGTGGATGTACACCGTGTGGAACGGGACCGTGCCCATGTTTTCCTGGCTGAAGAGCACCATGCGGGCGACCCACAGCGTAATGATGTCGCGGCTTGTCACGAGCACGCTGGTGGGGTAGTAGCGCTTGAGCGTGTCGGTATTTTCCGGCCAGCCCATGGTAGAATGCGGCCACAAACCACTGGAGAACCACGTGTCGAGCACGTCTTCTTCCTGCTTGAGTTCGTGACCCGGCACGGCGTCAGACTTCAGGTCTTCTTCCTGGCTGCACACGAGGTAGCCGCCGTTTTCGGCCTTGTAGAAGTAGATGTCGTCGCGGCCAGCAAATGCTGCCTTCAGTTCGTCTTCGCTCGCGTCCGTGTGCCAAATAGGAATGCGGTGGCCCCACCAGAGCTGACGGCTGATGCACCAGTCGCGCTTTTCGGCGAGCCAGTCGAGGTACTTGTTGGCGTAGCGTTCCGGGATAATCTTGATTTCGCCCGACTTCACGGCGTTCATCGCGTTTTCGGCGAGCACGTCCATCTTCACGAACCACTGGTCGCTGAGGTACGGCTCGATCACAGTCTTGGAACGGTCGGAGTGTCCCACGTCCATTTCGTGGTCTTCCACCTTGATGAGGAGTCCGAGTTCTTCGAGACCTGCCACCACGGCGTCGCGGGCGGCCTGGCCCTTGAGGCCCTGGAACTTGCCGGCGTTCTCGTTCAGGCTGCCGTCATCGTTCATGATGTTGATCATCGGGAGCTTGTGGCGCAGACCCGTCGCATAGTCGTTCGGGTCATGTGCGGGCGTCACCTTCACGGAACCCGTACCGAAGTCCTTGTCCACCAAGATGGCGTCGGCAATCACCGGAATTTCGCGGTCAACGAACGGCACCTTCAGCATCTTGCCGATGAACTGAGCATAGCGTTCGTCGTTGGGGTGCACGGCAAGGGCGGTATCGCCCATAATCGTTTCCGGACGGGTCGTAGAGACGGGGATAAATCCCGAACCGTCGGCCAGGGGGTACTTGAACGTCCAGAAGTGGCCCTTCACGTGTTCGTAGTAGATTTCGTCGTCGGCAACGGCGGTCTGGAGCTTGGTATCCCAGTTCACCAGGCGCTTGCCGCGGTAAATGAGGCCCTTCTTGAACAGGTTGAAGAAAGCGTGGCGCACGGCCTTCGCGCAGACCGGGTCCAGCGTGAAGCGCTGACGGCTCCAGTCACAGCTGACGCCCAGGCTCTTGAGCTGCTTCGTAATGCGGGCTTCGTATTCGTCCTTCCACTTCCAAATGCGTTCCACCAGGGCGTCGCGGCCAATGTCGTGGCGGGTCTTGTGTTCGTCCTGGAAAAGGCGCTTTTCGACCACGGCCTGCGTGGCAATGCCCGCGTGGTCCGTACCCGGAATCCATAGGGTGTCGCGGCCGGTCTTACGGCGGTAGCGTACCAAAATGTCCTGGAGCGTATCGTTCAGCGCATGTCCCAAATGGAGTGCGCCGGTAACGTTCGGGGGCGGAATCACGAACGAGAACGGTTCGCCCTTTCCGCTGGGTGCAAAACTGTTATTCTCTGCCCAGGTCTTATGCCATCGGGCTTCCACATCTTTAGAATTGTAACGAGTTTCCATAGTGCGCCCAAAGATAGAAATTCGCGCGGATTATGGCAAAAAGGGTTATGCAAAAAGGGGAGGGGAAAGCCTTCCCCTCGCTCCAGCCCCGCCCCACCCATATTGTCATGCCCGACTAGGTCGGGCATCTCCATTAAACCCGTCCCAACGGGTCTTCCGCTACCCCTTCGCCTGATGTGAACCCCAAAAGTTGGACACAACTTTTGAGGTTATCATGACCAAAATACACACTGAAGAAGAATGGCAAAAAGCCCTAGACCTTCACAAAGAAGGGATGATGCCCAGGGCAATCGCCCGGATTGTAGGCATATCGGAGCGTGAAGTCAAACACCGCTGCCGCATGTACGATCTAACCGGCAAGTTCCAGACCAAGCCTCGAATGGGACACCCGGTCGATTTCAAAATAAAGCGAGCTGCAGTAGACGCTGTGGTGAAAAAATCGCTATCTTGTGTCCTTGCATGTGCCGAGTATGACATAAGCCGATCCTCCCTAAAAGACTGGCTAGACAAGTTTAGGCAGGGAGGCTATGAGAATCTGCGGGACAAGAAACCAGGAGGAAGTTTTCCAAGAATGCCTAAAAAGAAGAATATCCGAGCGGAAGCGGGCGAGTTAGAGCGTCTCAGAGAAGAAAACGAGTACTTGAAAGCCGAGGTCGCCTACCTAAAAAAATTAAAGGCCCTAGACCAGGAAGAAAGTGCCGAGACGTTCGGTATAGGGCCCAAGTCGTCCATGAACTGAGCGAGGAATACTCACTCAAGCATCTCCTGAAGGCAAGCGGATTATCCCGCTCTACATACTATTACCATCTCCGTGAAAAGCCCGACCGCTACGCCGATGAACGCAGCCGGATAAAGGCCATCCACATGGAGCATAAGGGCCGCTACGGCTACAACCGAATCAGTATCCAGCTGAAAAGCGAGGGTTTTTCGATCAATCACAAAACCGTGTACAGAATCATGAAGGAAGAAAATCTGAAAAATGTCCGCAGGCGCCGCCACTACCACTCCTACAAGGGAGAAATAGGCAAGGTCGCGAAGAACATAGTGAACCGCAACTTTATGACAACGGCGCCAAACCAGAAATGGACAACCGATGTGACCCAGATAAACATCGGCGAGGAAAAATGTTATCTATCACCGATACTAGACATGTATAATGGTGAAATTGTGTGCTATACTATATCGGACCATCCAAACTTGAAGATGGTCATTAGAATGCTGGACAAGGCTTACGAGTCGAGAAAAATAGAGAAGGGGCTGATACTGCACTCCGATCAGGGATGGCATTACCAGCACTACAACTACCAGCTATCGCTAAAAAGGCACGGCATAATCCAAAGCATGAGTCGCAAGGGCAACTGTCTGGACAATGCCATGATGGAGAACTTCTTCGGGATAATGAAATCTGAGTTGCTCTATCCGAACACCTTCAATAACATGGACCACTTCAAGCGGGAACTGAGAAAATATATCGAATACTACAACAATGACCGGATAAAACTGCGTCTAAACGGAATGAGCCCGGTACAATACCGGACTCATAACGCTGTTTTATCCTAACTTTAAACTGTCCAACTTTTTGGGGTCGGTTCAGCAGTGGGGGTAACGGCAGACACGGTCCAGCCGTGGCTAGAGTTAGGGG
>CACZII010000188.1 GCA_902781185.1 Fibrobacter succinogenes | reverse complement strand
CGAATACGCTTGCCAAAATGCCCTACTGGAATTTTAGAATCTCCATTCCAGAAGCCGTTGGGATGATGAACAACGATGGCATCCGCATGTTCCTCAATAGCTCGGTCAATCAGGCGGTCCCTAAAGGATACACCCGTCACCACCTTGGTCACCTTGTCAGAAGCCTCTACACAAAGCCCGTCAACGCAGTAATCCTTGAACGCACCCGGCATTAGCAAATTATCAAGCCAGCTAGAAAAATCTTTTAATTCCATAAAAATACCTGTTCACACTTCTCTAGTGAATATATAACAAAAAATCCCCAAAAAAGAGAATTCACCGAAAAATGTAACCATATGTTATCACCGAACACCATTGCAAATTCCTAAAAATCACACCCAGGAATGAAGCGGAAAGACGAAATAGAAATATCTTTAAAGTTCTCAAGTGGGAATCCCGGGATTTCTGGGAAGAACTGACCCTGCATTTCGAAACAACGGCCAAGCCCCTACGGATTGCCGCTGAGCAGAACAAAATTCGAGCATACATTGAGAGAACTAAAAAGAAAAATTTATAACAACTAGGGAGGGTTACCCCTCCCTAAAACCCTCCCGACACACTCAAACATTCGTTTGAGCGTGGGCACCTTGCGGGGCTGAAATAATTCCAAAAGGGAAATCCCCCGCGTCGGCGAGGGATTTCTTGTGTTTAAAGGTTCTGGAATACTTCGTCTTGTCGCGGACGATTCTGGTCCGCAATGTGGCTCCGTTCTGGGAGCCGTCTATGCGCTGCTTTCTGAGCCCTGCGCTTTCTTTTGCGTCGTTTTTAGCCATAACGGCCTCCTTAGGAGGCAAATATAAATTATTATCTTTAGAGAGTAAAGGGTAATGCATTGAAAGCTGTTTTTCCAGACAAAATTCGTCAGTACGGTTTTAAGCGGCTGCTGCTTGCGGTTTCGGGCGGTCTGGATTCTATTTGCCTAGCCCATTATTTCATTGAGAACCGCGAATCACTCGGTATTGAATGGCTGGGCATCGCCCACGTGCATCACGGATTACGGGAAAAGACCGCTGACAGGGACGCGGCTTTTGTTGAGTCATTCGCCAAGTCCCACGGAGTTTCCTTCTTTTTGAAAAAACTGGATGGCGAGGCGCTAAAAAATACCGACGGTTCGCTGGAAGAAAACGCAAGAGAAGCGAGATACAAAGCTCTTGCGGAAATAATTAATGAAGCTGGAGATCCGGATGACAAAAAGGGCGCCATCGTTACAGCGCACCATGCAGGGGATCAGGCGGAAACAATGTACATGCGGCTCCAACGTGGCACGACGCTAGCAGGGCTACGAGGGATACAAGAAGTAAGAGAAGTACAATGTGAAATGTGGAATGTGGAATGTGGAATTACACACCACACATTTCACACTACACATTCTATTTATCGTCCTTTTCTCTCCGTCACCCGCGCAGAGCTCCTCGCCTATGCTCGCGAAAACAAGCTCGAATGGTGCGAAGACGAGAGCAATTCCGATGTAAAATTCGCACGAAATAAAGTGCGACATGAATTTCTCCCGAAGTTGGAGCAGGAATACCCAGGGGCATCGGAGCAGCTCTGCCGAATCGCAAGACTCGCAGACAGGGCTTATAAGAAGGTGATGGAAGCGTGCGCGGGGATGTTCGGGAATACGATGCTGAACGGAAAGGAGATCCCCGCTCTCAATCACTCTGGACAAAAAGAAGCTCCGCAAGGTACTCATGGCGCATGAGAACGCCGACCTTTCCGAGATGTTCAGGCTATGGCTTTCGGAAAAAGACCTCCGGTTTCCCATCGGCTTTTTCTACGATGCTGGGGAGCCCGCCCACGTAAAAATCCCACACCAAGCCGTTTACCGCAGGCGAGCCATTGCCAAAATCGGCCATACTGTCCAAATTTGCGAGTTTTCCACCCCCGAAGAAGCCCTTAATTTTGTATCTTGCGGCAAGAAAGATAAAGGATTATAATGAGCCAACCCAAGAAGCCAGCTTCCCCATTCAAGAACCGTAATTTTATCATCGTTCTCATCATGCTGCTAATGCTGTTCGTGATGTTCCCCCTCACCGGCAAGAGCGGCGAACAGGACATGACCCGTACAGAATTTCTCGCCATGATGAGAGATTCCTCCAAGGTCATTACGGAACTTTCGCTCCAAAAGACTCCCGATGGCGTCATCATCGAAGGCGCCTACCAGATGAGCCCCGAAGAAATCGCCAAGGCTAACGAACAGCGTAGCGCCCTCGCCCGCTTTACCCGTTCCGAAAAGGATAACGGAAACACCAAGCATTTCAAAAGCCACATGCTGGAGATTTCCAACGAACAGATTACCGCTTGGGAAATGTTCAAGGGTGTAAAGGTCAAAGTTATACACGAATCCACCACCTGGATCGACACCATCGTGGCGTTCCTCCCTGCGTTGTTGCTCATTGCCTTCTTCTACCTCATGATGAGCCGTCAGATGGGCGGCGGCGGCAAGAACCCCTTCAGCTTCGGCAAGAGCCAAGCGAAAATTCTCAGCAGCGACCCCAAGAAAAAGACCACCTTCAACGACGTGGCTGGTTGTGATGAGGCCAAGCAAGACCTGCAGGAACTCGTAGAATTCTTGAAAGACCCGAAGAAATATGACAACCTGGGCGGTCGCATTCCCAAAGGAGCCCTGCTCGTTGGCCCTCCGGGTACCGGTAAGACCCTCCTTGCTCGCGCTGTTGCTGGTGAAGCTGGCGTGCCTTTCTTTAGCATGTCGGGATCTGACTTTGTGGAAATGTTCGTGGGCGTGGGTGCCTCCCGTGTGCGCGACCTGTTCGACATGGGCAAGAAGAACGCCCCCTGCATTCTTTTTATCGATGAAATTGACGCCGTGGGACGCCAGCGTGGCGCAGGTCTTGGCGGCGGACACGACGAACGTGAACAGACCCTGAACCAGCTGCTCGTTGAAATGGACGGCTTTACCGCCAACGAAGGCGTGATTTTGATTGCGGCCACCAACCGCCCCGACGTGCTGGACAAGGCCCTGCTCCGTCCGGGTCGTTTTGACCGCCAGATTGTGGTAGGACTCCCCGACCTGAAGGGCCGCGAAGAAATCTTGAAGGTTCACCTGAAAAAGCGGAAGGTTCCCCTGGACAAGGATGTGGATGTAAGCGCCATCGCCAAGGGAACGCCGGGCCTAGCCGGTGCCGACCTAGAAAACCTGGTGAACGAAGCCGCCCTGCTGGCCGCCCGTTTCAATAACAAGAAGGTCACCATGCTGGACTTCGAAGAAGCCCGCGACAAGCTGAGCATGGGCGCCGAACGCCGTACACTGCTGATGACCGACGAAGAAAAGCGCCACACCGCTTACCACGAAGCCGGTCACGCCCTGATGACGCTGCTGTGCAAGCACTCTGACCCGCTCCACAAGATCACCATTATCCCCCGCGGACGCGCCTTGGGCATTACCATGAGCCTCCCCGAACGAGACCAGGTAAGCTACAGCCGCGAATACGCCGAAGAACGCATCATGATTATGATGTCTGGACGCCTGGCCGAACTCATTTTCTTCAACCACCAGAGCACCGGTGCCAGCAACGACATCCAGCGGGCCACCGAACTTGCTCGCAAGATGGTGACCGAATGGGGATTCGACGAAGACATCGGACCTGTCTGCTACAGCCGTACCGATGGCGAGGTGTTCCTGGGTCGCGAAATTTCCAAGCCCAAGGAAATGTCCGAAATGATGGCCGAAAAAATCGACAACGCCGTCAACGGACTCATCAAGCGCATGGACCAGGCTGCTCGCAAGCTTTTGGAAGAAAACAAGGACAAGCTCGTGGACCTTGCCGAAGCCCTGTTCGAATTCGAAGTCCTGGACCGCGAAGAAATCGACAAGGTCATGGCTGGCGAAAAACTCACCGGCACCAAAAAGAGCCGTCAGTACCAGGCTCTAGAAGAACTGGCCGAAAAGAAAAAGAAAGAAAACACTCCGCCCCCCGACCCAGGAAGGCAGCCGCCCGTAGCCCCGGCCGCAGACTCTGCTACCGTCGCAGAAATCAAGCCCAAGCCCGCCGAGGGTTCGACCACGGCAAACGACAACGGGAGCCAATCTTCTGCAACGGAACCGACTCAGGAACAATCGTAAGATGTTGAAAGACATCCTGGAACAAAGCCGTTCTCTCCCCTGGAAAATCGGGAACAAGGTTCTCCCCTGTTCCTCTCCTCTAATCATGGGAATCGTGAACGTGACGCCGGACAGTTTCTTTGACGGTGGAACGCACGCCACTCCGGATGCCGCCTACGAGCATGCGGTAAGCCTTTTGCAACAGGGAGCCGACATTCTGGATATCGGCGGTGAAAGCAGCCGTCCAGGAAGCACCCCTGTCGGTGAACAAGAAGAAATGGACCGGGTCTGCCCCGTAGTAGAAAGCCTTGCTCAGCTGCAGAACATTTCTGAAGACCTAGGTAACCCCGGACACCGAGACTTTTTTATTTCCGTAGATACCACCAAGGCGAAAGTCGCCGCAGAATGCATGCGGCTAGGGGCCCACATCATCAACGACATCAGCGCCTGCGCCATGGACCCGGAAATGCCCTCCACAGTGGCCCGCACAGGAGCCTCCGTGGTACTGAACCACATGCGGGGTAACTTCGGCACCATGCAGGCGGATTTCAAGCCCTACGAGAATGTGGTGCAAGAAGTCCGTAACGAGCTCCTGGTTCAAGCAAAAAAGCTGATGGACCTAGGCGTAGAAAAAGAAAAAATCTGCTTAGATCCCGGAATCGGGTTCGGAAAGACTGTCCAGGACAACATCGACCTGATGAAATCCCTGGAAGATTTCCTGAAAGACGATTTTCCTGTGCTTATCGGCACCTCCCGGAAGTCCTATATCGGGAAAATGGCCGGTCTTGACCACAGTGACCGGCTGATTCCCACCATCGCGGCAGGCATTATTGCTACCTTGGGTGGAGTAAGCTGTATCCGCGTACACGACGTAAAAGAAACCAAGGAATCCCTGCTTTACCTGGAGGCACTAAAGTCCCATGGTCCTGTTTAAGCTTTTTGACATCATCGATGTCCGCAT
>CACZII010000187.1 GCA_902781185.1 Fibrobacter succinogenes | reverse complement strand
GGCGCAGTTCGCGAATCTTGTCCAGGCAATAGGGGATAAGGCTCTGGCCGCCAAAGCCAGGGTTCACCGACATGATAAGCACCATGTCCACAATGTCTAACACCCACTTGATACTCTCCAGAGGTGTTGCCGGGTTGATAGCCACGGCAGGCTTTACGCCAAGTTCGCGAATCTGGTGCAGCAGGCGGTCCAGGTGGTTGGTGGTTTCGGCATGCACGCTAATGATGCTAGCGCCAGCCTTCGCAAATTCGCCCACGTAGAGCTCCGGGTTCTCGATCATCAAGTGGCAGTCCAGCGGGAGCTTGGTGCCCTTGCCAATACAGGCAGAAATGCCCGGCCCAAAGCTGATGTTGGGCACAAAGTGCCCGTCCATAATATCCAAGTGCACAAGGCCGGCACCACCGTTCTCGATGGCCTTGAGGCCCTTGCCAAGTTCAAGGAAGTTCGCGTTCAACACGCTGGGAGCGATAATTTGCTTTAGACTCATGCCCCAAATATAGGAAAATTCGCGAAAAAGTCACCTAACGAAAAACCCCGGACCTGATTTCTCAAGTCCGGGGCTTTCAGCGGGAAGGGCGAGATTCGAACTCGCGATAGGATTAAGTCCTATACGTCCTTAGCAGGGACGCGCCTTCGGCCAGCTCGGCCACCTTCCCATCTTGGGGGACTCCAATTTTACATAAAAATCCGCGTTTTTTCAAGGGTGAACGCTTAAAATTGCCCAAAAAAGCCCGCCAAAAAAGCTAAATTGGGGCCATAATGGCGCGGCTTTTAAAGAAATTACTCAAGATTTTGGCGGCATTTGCCCTGGTGGGCCTCATCTGCTGCATCCCCCTCTACATCGTCGTTTTCAAGATTTTGCCCGAAAAGGACCCGGACAACCAGTTCAACCGTCGCACAATCTTGCAGGTGCTCTCCGGCGAGACCCGCGTGTTCTACAACGACGGCAACGAGCTTTTGGGAGCCTTCTTTGACGCCAACCACCGCGTGTACGTGCCCTATGGCGACATTCCGGTGAACGTGGTGAACGCCCTGGTGGCCGCCGAAGACGCCGGCTACTGGACTCACGACGGTTTCAGCCTGTATGGCTTTACCCGCGCCATGGTTTCTAACCTGAAAAGCGGACACATGCGTCAGGGTGGCTCTACTTTGACCCAGCAGGCGGTCAAGAACATCTTTGGCCGCGAAGAACGCTCCGTCAAAGAAAAGTTCAAGGAACTGCTAAATGCACTCCGCATGGAAAAGCACTTTTCCAAAGAAGAAATTCTGGAGTTCTACCTGAACCAGTTCCACGTTTCGGGCACGGGTAAGGGCGTGGCCATCGCTGCCCAGTATTTCTTCAACAAAGAACTGAAGGACCTGACCCTTGCCGAATGTGCCTTTATCGCGGGTTCCGTGAAGGGCCCCTTCAACTACGACCCGTTTATCCAGCGTAGCAAGGAACGTCGCGACCGCGCTCTCGCTCGTGGTGCCGAACGTCTGCAATATGTGCTCGGCCGCATGGTCGAAGAGGGCTATATCGAGCAAGAAGACATGAACAAGGCCCTGGCTCAGCCGCTGGAATTCAACCACGGCAACTTCCGCTTTACCATGAGCACCACGTTGGAACGCCTGGAAGAACGCCTGGACAGTGACTTTTTCAGGGAACTTTTCGACGGCGAGGGTATCGACGACTGGCGCAAGGCCCAGCTTGAAATCGTGACCACTCTGGACGCCCGCAGTCAAGATGCCGCCAAGCGTGCGTTGCAGACCAACATCAGCAACCTGCAGATGCAGCTGGGCGGGTTCATGCTCCCCAAGGCTCAGTTTGCCAACAAGGCCCAGAGTGCCCGTAAGGGCGACTACTTGTACGGTGCGGTGGACAGCGTCTACTTTAACGACAACGGCAAGCTTAAGTCTCTGACCTTGAGTTTCGGTCAGTTGAAGGGTGTGGTTACAGAGGCTGCGGTCAAGGAATTTGCAACCCAGGTGGGTGGCGACGTGAACAAGATTCTCGCCTCGCAGTTGAAGCCCGGTGCAATCCTCTTGGTGAGCGTGCTGGATGAAAAGTTGATTGACGGTTACGCTCCCTGCAAGATTGAAACAGAACCTGTGCTGCAGGGTGCCCTGGTGGCCATCCAGAACGGCAAGGTGGTGGCAAGCCAGGGCGGCTTCCACAATACGGGTTATGACCGTAGCTTTAAGGCGGTGCGGCAGCTGGGTTCTAGCTGGAAACCCCTGCTCTATGCGTTGGCCTTGCAACACCATTGGAACTACATGGACGAGCTGGAGAACGAGTTCAACGTGTTCCAGTATGTGAACCAGTTCTATTTCCCGCGGCCCGACCACAAGAACAAGGGTGACGTGGTGACCATCGCTTGGTCGGCTACCCGTTCCGAGAATATCGCCAGCATCTGGCTTTTGGAACACCTGCTGGACAAGCTTGACCAGAACGAGTTTGCTGAAGTGGCGGCCCAGAACGGCTTTGCCCAAGAGGCCGATGAAGACCGCAGGGCTTATTTCGAGCGGCTCCGCGACAACTTCGGGCTTATCATGAAAGAAGATATCAAGCGGGAAATCGAGTTTACCCGTGCCCGCGATGCCTTGGCCGAGCGCTACAAGCTAGAGGGCAAGTCTGCCAAGGCCCGCGCCGTGCTGAACCTGCGTTACGGAACCTTCACCGATGACGGTATCAAGCAAGCCAAAAAGGATGAGACCCTCATCAAGTACCTGAAGCACAACTACAAGAATTACGCCGAGGTGCTCCGCGCCCGCGAAGCCAAGAGCCTGGACCCCGATGTAGAGGCTACGCTTCCGCCCATGGATTCTGTTGTGCTGTTCCCGGATTTCAGCCTGGCCGATTTCAAGCGGCTCACCACTATGATGGAGCCTGTGGATTCCGAGAAGGACTACCTGGACGCCGAGCAGCTCCGCTACTGGCCTGATTTCCGCAGGGCCCTTTCTATGGCAGAATACGCCCGCTTTGCAAACGAAATCGGCATTCATCAGAAACTGCAAAAAGTGTTCAGCATGCCCCTGGGCGTAAACGAGATTACCCTTGGCGAAATCACCACGGCCTACCAGACCTTGCTTACCGGGAAGGTTTACAAGTGCTTGGACGCCGACTGGGCCGATCCCTGCTTCATCAAAGAAATCAAGAACCGCGATGGTCGCGTGATTTTCCGGAACGAGATGGAAAGCAAGCAGGTGCTTTCGGATACGGTTACTTCCCAGATGGCGGTGATGTTGCGTTCCGTGTTTACCAACGGTACGGCCCGTAGCCAGGTCAACAACCTCTCTGTTTCTAGCGAAGACCGCTCTACTACGCTCCGGTTCCCCGTGATGGGCAAGACGGGCACCACAAACGATTACCGTAACGTGGCCTTCTTGGGGGCGCTCCCGAC
>CACZII010000186.1 GCA_902781185.1 Fibrobacter succinogenes | reverse complement strand
AAAATTACGGCTGATTTGGGTATTCCTGCAGTTTTTGTAGATATCGATAACCCGATATAGCTACAGATCCAAGGGTGGTGGACTAAGTTCATTAAGTGAATAGAACATTTCCTTTCTCGTAAACTAATATTTTCGTTATTTTTCGCTCTTTTTTACAATTTTTCGTTTCTCTGTCCTTTTTTTTTGTATATATTCCAAGTTGGAATAGTCTAGGGCGTGTCTACGTGCCCCTCAAAAAAGGAATAGAACAGAGATGAATCGTTACGACCTTGTACTGCTGGGACTCATTGTAGAACATGAGCGCAGCGGCTATGATATTATTACCGAAATCCGGGATCGCGAGTTGGACCGCTGGGCAAAGATCAGTACGTCTACGGTCTATAACCGCCTGACGACCCTCGAGAAAAACGGTAGCATTGTGGGCAGGGCCGAAAAGGACGGAAACCGTCCTGAACGTATCGTGTTCAATATTACTGAAAAGGGTAGGGACACTCTTCGTAAGGAGGTCCTCAAACACCTGACCGGTTTCAATGATGACCCCCGCACTTTGGGCTTTGCTTTCCTTTATGGTGCCGAGAACAAGGAACTTATCCGTACCCTGGAGGCCCATGAACGCCGTCTGGTGCAGGAAATCGAGAACCTGGAGAAGATGATTGCGGAAGAACCACGCCCGACCCTTTACCCCGAAGGCCCGTTCCTCAACTGCATGAGCCGGGACCACATTCTGGTGGAACTCAAGTACGTGCGTGCCGCTATTGGCATCTTGCGGGACCCCATCCGCAACAAGAAGCTGGACGGCTACTTCTACATCAACTTCGGTAACCGCGATTTTGAGAATTTCAACCAGAAATAACAATGTGAAGTGTGAAGTGTGTAATGTGTAATGAATAATTCCACATCTCACATTCCACACCACACACTTTTCTATATTTGCACTTGAATTTTTAACCCCCTCACGGAGATACAATGGCTACAAAACAGAAGAAGAGTGTCAAGAAGGTCGCCTCCAAAGCCCCGGCCGCCAAGTACGGCTACTTCGACGACGCCAAGAAAGAATACGTGCTCACCACCCCGGCAACCCCGATCAAGTGGTGCAACTACGTCGGTACTTTGAACTTCGGCGGTATCGTGGATACCACCGGCGGTACCCTGGTTTGCAAGGGCGACCCCGCCCTGAACCGTATCACCAAGTACATCGCCCAGATGCCCTGCTCTGACTTCAAAGCCAGCACCATCTATATCCGTGTGAAGAACGCCAAGGGTTACACCGTGTTCTCCCCGTTCGTGGTCCCCACCCTCACCAAGATGAAGAAGTGGGAATGCCACGTGGGTCTCTCTTACATGCGCTGGATCGCCGAATGCGAAGGCCTCCGTACGCAGGTGACGATTTTCGTGCCTACGGGTTCCAACACCCTCCTCCAGGACATCCAGGTCACCAACCTTGACAAGACCGCCAAGGAAGTGGACATTGTCCCGGTCTATGAATTCAGCCATTTTGAAGCTGAAAAGCAGCTCACCAACGCCGACTGGGTCCCCCAGACCATGACCCTCAAGGGCCACTGGGAAAAGGACGGCCACGTGGTGCTGGAACAGTACGCCTACATGAAGCGTGACTTTGCCGTGAACTACGTGACTGCCAACTGCAAGGTCGGTAGCTTCGATGGTGACCGCCGTGTGTTCCTCGGCGCAAACGAAATGGGCTCCTGGGCTGCCCCTCTCAGCCTTGCCAACAAGGAACTTTCCAACAGCGAATGCGACCGTGGCGACAACATTGCCGCTCTCATGATCCACGCTGGTAAGATTGCCGCAGGCAAGACCTTCCGCACCTGCACCCAGCTGGGTCAGGAACAGAGCCTGAAGGTTGCTGCCAAGGCTATCGCCAAGTACCGCGACCTGAAGAACGTGGACAAGGCTTTCGACGAACTGGCCAAGTTCTGGCAGAACTACCTCTCTACCATCCAGGTGCAGACTCCGGATGCAGCGTTCAACTCCATGGTGAACGTCCACAACCCCCGTCAGTGCCACACCACCAAGAACTGGAGCCGTTACCTGTCCCTGTACCAGCTGGGCTACGGCACCAGCCGCGGTATCGGTTACCGTGACTCCAGCCAGGACTTGATGGGCGTCATGAGCCACATGCCCGAAGAGGCCCTGGTTCTCGCCAAGAATTTGCTCTCCGTGCAGCGCCCCGAAGGTAACGCCATGCACCAGTATGCTCCTCTCGCTTTGGAAGAGGATACGGGTAACGAAGCCAACGCCGGTGACTCCCGCGAAAAGAAGGGTGTTCTCGACGAACACGGCAAGCCTGCCTATGCAGACTGGTACGGCGATGACCACCTGTGGATTGTGCTCACGGTGGCCAACTACCTCAAGGAAACCGGCAAGATGAGCCTCCTCAAGGAAGTCATCCCCTTCTACGAAGCCGGCAAGAAGCGCGCCCAGCGTGAAAAGGGCACTGTCCTTGAACACCTGAAGCGCTCCCTCAACTTTACCCGCACTCACTTGGGCAAGCACGGCCTTCCGCTCCTCGGCTTTGCCGACTGGAACGACTGCATGAACCTGCCTCTCGGTGCAGAATCTTCTTTCAATACCGGCCTCTACGCCAAGGCATTGCTCGAGATGATGGACATCTGCGAAGCTCTCGGCGACAAGAAGTCCGTGGAAATGTACAAGAAGTGGTACGAAGACGTGAAGGCTGCTTTCAACAAGAGCGCCTGGGACGGCAAGTGGTGGGTCCGCTGGTTCGACAAGCAGGGCAACGCCTATGGTACCAACAAGGCCAAGTACGGTAAGATTTACTGCAATAGCCAGTCCTGGTCCGTGATTTCCGGTATCGCTACCGGTGAACGCGCTGTAATGGGCATGGACAGCCTGAACAAGCTCCTGAATACCGCTAACGGCGTGAAGAGCTCCACTCCGGGTTATCGCGGCTTCGATCCGAATGTGGGTGGCATCTCCACCTATCCTCCCGGAGCCAAGGAAAACGGCGGTATCTTCCTCCACACCAACCCGTGGGTGATGATTGCCGAAACCATCCTGGGCCGTGGCGACAAGGCCTTCCAGTATTACAACCAGATTAACCCCGCTTCCAAGAACACCAAGCTGGACGAGTTCGAATCTGAACCCTACTGCTATCCGCAGAACATTCTCGGTGACGAACACAAGCAGTTCGGTATGGGCCGTAACGCATGGCTCTCCGGTACCAGCTCCTGGACTTACCAGGCTGCAACGCAGTTCATCATCGGTGTCCGCGCCAGCTTCAAGGGTCTGATTATCAACCCAAGGGTACCCACAAGGTTGTTGTCACTTTGGGCTAGAAACGCATATAGCCGTCGCGATAGTGCGTTGCCTTGACTCTCGTCGTACGCTTTGTACGCCTTCGGTCAAGGCGCCTGCTCTCGCTAGGCTCTCTGCGTTTCTTGATTGAGTAACTCGGTTCTAATCCAAATTCGGATTTTTAGGTCTGCTTCTACGAAGCAGACCTTTTGTATTTTACGAATAAAAGAAAAGGGCCGCTAACAGCGACCCTCTTTTGTGGAGTAAAAAAGTTTTACTTCTTCTGGAGCGGCGTTCCGTTGAGGATTTCTTCCACCATGTTCTTCATGTTCTTTTCCCAGTCACTCTTTGTCATGGCGATTCCGAGACCTTCGCGGGCCTTGAGGGTGCCGCTAGAAACGACCGTCTTGCTTGCAGGGTTGGCGATGGAGTATTCTCCGCTGAACTGCAGGTAAGACCTGGTCTCTGTGCTGGTGAGGCCCGTGAACTTGGTTTCGGAGACCTTGCTCACTTCCAGGTTGCTTATGGAAATGACCAGTCCGTCAACTTCGCCCAGTTCGTCAAACTTCGGGGAAGGAATCAGGTAGTCCTTTTTGCCCAGCTTGGTAGCGGTCATTTCAAAATCGGTGACAGCTTTAGCTGTAAAACTTGCCTCGATGTCAGCCTGACCCTTGAATTCGCTGGCCATTTGCTGGGTGAACCAATCGGTAAAGTTGTTGGCGTAATCGGGAAGGTCGTCGGCAACATCGTCCTGGTTTTTGACCACTGGTTCCGTGAAGAGCACGGTGACGGACTTGGCGGGCTCCGTCCAGGAGGGATCGACGTTTTTGAGACCAGCCTTGGCACAACCGACAAGGTTCAGTGTTACGAGGCAGAGGGCTATTGTAAATATCTTCTTCATTTGTTCTCCATTGAATAGATGGCGGAAATCCGCCAACGAGGGCAAAATATAGCCCTTTTCATGCTTTTTTTTGTGGTGAAATTCGTTTTTTTTTGAAAAAAGTGTTCTCGCCCTGTTCACATTGTATAGACGAAACTTATTTTATAGTTGTTTTTTTTATGATTTGCCTCACCGCTTCCTGATGTTTGTTCTTTTTGTTCTAAAATAAGGTATATTGTTGATGGAGTGTTTTAAAGAGGGACGCACTTTGTTTTACAGACAATGGAAAAAAATATTTTTGGCCCTGACCGGATTTTTCTGGGTCAGTTGCGATAGCGATGCCACGTCGGCAAATGGAGAAGACCTATCCACCGGCAATTCTTCGGGTAGCGAAAAAATTACTTCGTCGGATAGCAAAGGCACAGACCGGTTGTCTAGTTCTGCGGTAAAGGAAAATTCCAGCAGCAGCGAGTTGGGACAGTCCGTTGCCCTGTATGGGGTTCCAAGTGAGGTTGTCAATTGCTACCTAAACCTAGGAGATTCCACCGTGGTCTGCCCAGACCGTACGACCTGCAAGCAGAATACAACGGAACACTGGGAAAGTCCCAAGTGTATTGAGGATATTTGCCCCGATTATGGTGTTGTTCGTGTTACCGAAACTACTTACGAATGCGATGGAAAGACCTATAACGAGGCAGAATTTAAAGCCAAATACGACATAGTATATGAATATGACCCTTCTAAGGAACCAGTTGTCTGCAATGAATCAGATGAGAATATCGTTACATGCAGGGATGGGGTTACTTATACGGTTACGACCGATGATAAGGGAAACAAGACCTATACCGCTCAGGATGGCACAACGCTTTCTGGAAA
>CACZII010000185.1 GCA_902781185.1 Fibrobacter succinogenes | reverse complement strand
GTCCAGCCAGCCAAAGGCTTTGCCGTAAATGTGGCTGTCTTGCCTTCGGCAACTTTGCTTCCCGTGAAAGAGGTCTCTATGCTTCCGCCCACGGGCTCGTTGAGCGTTACATTGTAATAGGTGACATTGCTTTCCAGGGTTGTAATTTCGTTTGAAGACGAACCAAGGCCGCCCATGCTATTTGCGGCGCGGACCGTAATCTTGGAACCGGTTGAGATGCCTTCAAGTGAAAAGCTTGGGGTAATCATGTTGGCCTTGTATTTACCGTTCACGAATATTACCCAGCAGCGGGCATTGTCGTTGTTATTCCATACGATTTCTGCGCCCTGCTGCTCGATTGTCGGGGCGCTTACCTGTGCGGTAAACGAGGTTGGATCCCAGTTGTCAGATCCACCAAGCATGTTCTTAAGCGTATATTTTGCGGCATCAGATGCATTCCAAACGGTTTTGAGGGTTGTTGCTGTTGACGGGTCTTTTCCGCCATTGAATTCGGTCTTGCGTTGACTCGTGTTTACCGCATTTCCGTTGCCATCCTTGCTGTTGTATTCGCCAAAGACAACCGGTGCCGAATTCATATCGTCTCCCCAGCCTTCGCCTTTAGGCTGCGCAATCATCTTCGTATTCAAAAAGACTGTCTTCGCATGACCCCAGGAACGCCCTAGATGGAATGTTCCATTGAAACTATTGTTACTTACGGTGATGGAAGCATTGTTGAATACATAACCCCATTCTCCCGGATTCTGGGAAGCGGTAATGACACCGCCGCTTCGTGTCACTACCAGCTTGGTGCCTTCGAAGAATACGTCGCCGCCACCACAGATAAAGTCTACTGTACCGTGAATTTCACCTCCTTCCCAGTATGTGCGTCCTTTTTTGGTGTAGTAGGTGTCTTGCCCGCTCAAGAGACGCACATTTTTATAGATGAACTTGTCCCCTTCGTTCTGTTGAATGACCACCTGGCGCGTCGCATTTCCCGAGCTTACGGTACTCCTGTTTTGCAGGGTGATGTCCTGCATGTACATGTTGTTGTTTTTGGGAAAGTAGATTGTTGCTGTTGTGCTGATGCCTTCTGTATCGGTGGTGTTCCAGAGGGTAGTCCCCTCAAGGGATTGCCCGATGATAGAGATGTACGAAGAGCTTGGAAAAATGGTTTTGCCGTGCTCGTCACCGGTAAGTTTTGTCAGTTCGTATTCTCCATCTGGAATAAAGATGACAAAACGGTTGTTTGCAGATGCGCCTGAACTGCCAGCAGCTGCAATTGCAGCCTTGAAGTCGCCGTCAACACCAACTACAAAGTCAATTGTCTTTTTTTCAATGGCAAAAGAACTTGCTGTAAAAGCAAGGAAAATAAGGAATGTTAGAACGGTGTGTTTCATCATTACCCAACCTCCGAGGCTTGCCTCGGAATCCCTTACACACCTTTATACCCGTTCGTAATTATAGTAAAAACTGGGGATTACTCCAAATACGTGTAACCGTATAGGCCGCTGCGGTAGATATTCAGGAATTCCTTGCCCTCTTGCAGGCTAATCCTCCCTTCCTTCACGGAGCGGGTCACCCAGTTTTCCATGTTGCGGACCAGGGCTTTATCGCTGAAACTTACGTAATCCAGCACGTCTTCCACAGATTCTCCGTCGATGACCTTCTCGATTTCGTAGCCACCCTGGTCGTTACAGACCACGTGGACCGCGTTCGTATCACCGAAGAGGTTGTGCAGGTCGCCCAGGATTTCCTGGTAGGCACCTACGAGGTAGACGGCGATGTAGTAGGGCTCGTTCTTTTTCAGCTTGTGGAGTGGAAGCGTATGTTGGATGGTGGTTTCGACCGTAGGTTCTTCGTCCAGACGCTGGATAGGCATCACCGGGAAAATCTGGTCAATGGCCCAGCTGTCGGGCAGGCTCTGGAAAAGGCTGAAGTTGCCAAAGTATTTTTCGGCCAGCAGGCGGGGGAGTTCCGCCAGTTCATAAGGTGGGTGTCGCAGTTCGCTTGCAATCTGGTTCACCTCGCGGGCGATGCTCCAGAACAGGCGCTCGCTCATGGCGCGGGTCGGCAAATCATAATCGCCCACCTTGAAACCGCTCAGCACGTCATCGTTCAGCTGCATGGCATCGTGCCAGCTTTCTAGCAAATTCTTCGGGGAAAGTCCCTTGTAGATTCCGTAGAGGTCCTTCAGCGCATCGGGAGCGTCGTCGCCAATCTCGTGTTCCTCGTCGTCGAAGAAGGCCTGACTTGCGGTTTCCAAGATGTTGAACACCAGAATGGAATGGTGGGGCGATGATGTTCGGGTGGGGGAGTTTCGCCTCTTCGCAGGCTTCGTAAAGCGCGTATACCACGTCGTTGGCGTATTCCTGAATAGAGTAGTTCACGGAACTGGCGTTGGTACTGCGGGTGCCGTCATAGTCAACGCCCAGGCCGCCGCCCACGTCCACGAATTCCAGGTTCATTCCCATCCTGCGAATCTGTATGTAGAACTGTGAAATCTCGCGAAGGCCGTTCTTGATATTGCGGATATGCGTAATCTGGCTACCCAGGTGGAAGTGGATGAGCTTCATGCAGTCTTCCATCTTCTCTTCCTTGATGTAGTCCAGGGCTTCCAGAAGTTCGGAACTGTTGAGACCGAACTTGCTATGGTACCCGCCGGATTCTTCCCACTTGCCGCTGCCGGAACTTGCCAGCTTGATGCGGATGCCGATGTTCGGGCGCACCCCGATGCGGCGGGAAAGTTCCACCACTAGGTGGAGTTCGTTCATCTTCTCTACGACGATGAAAATCTTTTTGCCCATCTTCTGCGCAAGGAGGGCAAGTTCGATAAAGTCTTCGTCCTTGTAGCCGTTACAGATAATCAGGGCGTCCGGGTTGTCCATGTTGGCAAGCACCGCGTGGAGTTCCGGTTTGGAACCGGCCTCTAGACCGATGTTGAACTTCTTGCCGTGGCGCACCACTTCTTCCAGCACGGCGCGTTGCTGGTTCACCTTGATGGGGAAGATGCTGTAGTAGCTTCCCTTGAAACCGTATTCCTTGCGGGACTTGTTGAAGCACTCGTTGATCTTCTCGATGCGGCTGTCCAGGATATCCGGAAAACGAAGCAGCATCGGGGTAGAGACGTCGCGGAGTGAAAGCTCCTGTACCAGGTCGTACAGGTCGATGTCCGGACCGCCTTCTTTGAGCGGGTGAACTGTTGCGTGACCCTTCTCGTTGATGTCAAAGAAGTTCACGCCCCAACCCTTGACATTGTACAAGTCACGGGAATCGTCAATGCGCCATTTTTTCATTGCTCAAAGTCTCTCTAGTCAACGAGAACAGGGTTGAAGTTTTCCTTCCAGGGGAGGCCGTACTTGGTGAGGGCTTCCATGAACGGATCCGGGTCGAATTCTTCCACGGTATGCACGCCCGGCTTATTCCACTTGCCGGTAAGCACCATCATGGCGCCGCACATGGCCGGAACGCCCGTCGTGTAGGCGATAGCCTGGCTGCCCAGTTCCTTGTAGCATTCCTGGTGGTCACACACGTTGTAGAGGTAGTAGGTCTTGGGCTTGCCGTCCTTGGTGCCCTTGAAGATGCAACCGATGTTGGTCTTGCCCACGGTGCGGGGGCCGAGGCTTGCCGGGTCCGGGAGCAGTGCCTTCAGGAACTGGATAGGCACGATTTCCTGGCCCTGGAACTTGATGGGCTGTGTGCTGAGCATGCCCACGTCTTCGAGGCAGCGCATGTGGTCCAGGTAGCTCTGGCCAAAGGTCATGAAGAAACGGATGCGCTTTACGCCCGGAATGTTCTGGGCCAAGGATTCGATTTCTTCGTGGTGCAGCAGGTACATGTCCTTCTTGCCCACTTCGTCAAACACGTATTCGCGCTTGATGCTCATGGCCGGGATTTCGACCCAGTGGCCCTTGCCGTTTGCGTCGGTGTCCCAGTAGCTGCCCGGTGCAGAAACTTCGCGGAGGTTGATTTCGGGGTTGAAGTTGGTGGCGAACTTGTAGCCGTGATCGCCGCCGTTGCAGTCCAGAATGTCAATTTCTTCGATGGTGTCGAACTGGTGCTTTAGGGCGTAGGCGCAGTAGGCCTGTGATACACCCGGGTCAAAGCCCGAGCCCAGCAGGGCTGTGAGGCCGGCCTTTTCAAACTTTTCTTTATAGGCCCACTGCCAGCTGTAGTCGAAGTAGGCGCTGAAGCCCTGTTCCTTGCAGCGCTTGTCGTAGACCTTGCGCCACTCGGGATCGTCGATGTTTTCGGGCTCGTAGTTGGCGGTGTCCATGTAGTTCACGCCACATTCTAGGCAGGCATCCATGATGGCCAGGTCCTGGTAGGGGAGGGCGATGTTCATCACCAGGTCGGGCTTGTATTCCTTGATGAGCTTAGAGACATTTTCGGCCTTGTCCGCATCCACTGCGGCAGTCGTGATGACCGTCTTCGTGTTCGGGCGCAGTTCCTGTGCCAGCTTCTCGCAGTTTTCGCGGTGGCGCGACAGCGCCACAACCGATAATCAAAGCTCTTGCCATTTTTTGTTTTTTCCTCGTAAAGGTGTTTGTAGTGGTATTAATATAAAAAAATGGGGGAGGGGGAGGTGTGTAGTGTGGAATGTGGAATGTGAAATTATAAGGGTGTTATCCTGGGCGAGTTTATTTCTACATTATTTGCTATGGAATCTTACTTTTTTATCGGTGTTGCGGGCGTGGGCATGAGTGCCATTGCCCAGTATCTTGTTGGCAAGGGTGTTGCCGTGAGCGGCTCTGACCGTCAGTTCGGTGCGGCAGAAAAGCCGCTCGTCATGAGCCAGCTCGAAGAATGTGGCGTCAAGTGCTTTCCGCAAGACGGCTCGGGCGTTGTCGCGGGCCTCTCTGCAGTGGTGGTGAGTACCGCCATCGAAGATTCGAATCCGGATCTCAAACGCGCCAAGGAACTGGGAATCCCGGTAATGCACCGTAGCGAAATGCTCGCGAAGATTTCTAAAGAGGCGAAGACCATCGCCGTTTCGGGCACCAGCGGAAAGTCCACCGTGACCGCCATGATTTACCACATTCTGCAATATGCGGGCCTCCAGCCGTCGGTGATGACGGGGGCGGGCCTCGTGAATTTGCAGAAGGAAGGCAAGATCGGTAACGCCGTGAGTGGCAAGGGTGAATGGCTCGTGGTCGAAGCGGACGAAAGCGACGGAACGCTGGTGCGCTACGAACCCGAAATCGGCTTGATTTTGAATGTGGACAAGGACCACAAGGAAATGGACGAACTTCAGGAAATATTTCTCAAGTTCAGCCACAACATCCTCGATAACGGCAAGATTCTGATTGTAAACGATGCGCACCCGCTGGCCAAGAAGTTTAGCGCCGGTCGCGAATTCGATTTTGGCTTTGAAAATTACGTAGGCGTGCAGGGCACGGATTTCAAGTCAGTCGGCACGTCCATTCAGTTCCGCGTGCGTCACAATGCAGAACTGGTGAAATTCGTGGTGCCGCTGCCGGGCAAGCACAATATGGAAAATGCCTTGGCCGCAACCGCGGCCGCCCTCCGCGCAGGGGTAACGCTACATACTTGCGCCGACGCCCTTGCCACATTCCCCGGCGTGTTCCGCCGCCACCAGATTCTCGGAACCTTCAACGGCGTGACTCTGGTGGACGACTTCGCCCATAATCCGGCAAAGATTGCCGCAAGCATCAAGAGTGCCCAGGATTTTACCGAAGGCCGCGTTATCGCCTGGTTCCAGCCTCACGGCTTTGGCCCCACGCGATTCCTGCGCAAAGACCTTGTGGAATTTATCGCCAAGACGCTTCGCCCCAAGGACTTTGATGACGACCGTGAAAATGACGTGATGTTCTTCAGCGAAATCTACTACGCCGGCGGCACCGTCACCCGCGACATCAGCGCCGGTGACCTTGCCGATGATCTGCTCCTCAAGGGCTGCGAAGCCGTCTACATCGCCGACCGCAACGAATGCGCCAAGAAAATGGTGGAATACGCTCAACCCGGCGATACCATCCTTCTGATGGGTGCACGTGACCCGAGTTTGCAGGCATTTGCGCAGAACGTGCAGAAACTTCTCGAAAGCCGGTGAGCCCCCATCACCGAGAGCAACAAGCGCCTTGTATTGACGAGGCGTGGTTGCGAGAGCGAGCGAGTTACCGGAGAATAAGTCACCCAAGATGTCGAGCGAGCGGTCGCTTCAGTGAGCAACAAAGCCCCAGTTATTAAACTGGGGCGGTTGCGAAAGCGAGTGAGTTGCCGGAGGTTCCCTACCAGGGATGTCGAGCGAGCGGTCGCTTAGGGGTTTTAGGGGTAAAACCCCTAGGGGAGGGGGTAGGTCGAGCGCGGCTCGGGCGAGGGGGAGACTTCCCCCACCAAATAATGTAAAAAGCGGTTTACAATCAGCCTGTTACGGCAATTTATCGCCGTTTTGTCCTGTTTTTTCCCCGTTTTTTGCAGGAAAAAATTTTTTTTCGCTTTTTTTGCCATTTTTTTGGACTTTTTTCGAAATTTACTTGTATATTCCTAACAGCAAAGACCAAAAATGCCTTTTTTGGGGCATTTTTAGCGTTTATATGTAATTGGAGATATATATGGCAGAAGACTTGCAATACCTTATGGAACGCATCCAGAAAGATGCTGTCGATAAAGCAGAAACCGAGGCTGCGGCAATTATCGCTCGCGCCAAGGACAAAGCGGCAGAAATCGTGAAGGCGGCTGAAGCCGAAGCGAGTGCCAAGCTCGAAAAGGCCGACAAGGACGCCGAAGCCTTTACGGAACGCAGCGAACGCACTCTGGAACAGTCTGCCCGCGACCTCCTGCTTTCGGTAGGCAAGAACCTCGAAAAGATGATTATGGATTTGCTGAACCTCCAGGTGGAAAAGTCCCTGGATGAATCCACCGTGAAGTCCATGCTTTTGACCCTTGCTAAGAACTATTCCTCTGACATCGAAGTGGATTTCTCTGATGCCGATGCCCGTAAGCTCAGCTCCTTTGTGATGGGCGAATTTGCCAAGGAACTTGGCAAGGGCGTCAAGGTCGAAAGCGACAAGGGCGTCAAGTTCGGCTTCCGCGTCAAGCTCGATGGCGGCAAAGTCACTCACGAATTTACTGAAGCGGCCATGGCCGATGCTCTCTCGGCCCTGCTCCGTCCGCAACTTTCCCGCGTTGTAAACGCCGCTGCCCAGGCCAAGTAGGTTAGCGATGAGCTCTCCTTCTTACCTGATGGCCTCTCTTCCGATGATTGAGATGGGCGACGTTCCGCCTCTCTCCATGGAAGAGTTCCGTCACCGCTGCATCGGTGTGCTGTCCGATTCGGAAATCTCCGCTTTGGACGCCGTTCTTGATGACGGTGAATGCGAAGAATGTGATGACGAGTTCGTTCGTGCCTACAAGGCTCACGAAATCCAGATGAAGAACGTTTCGGGTAGGCTCCGCGCGGCTGCGTGGGGTCCCGATATCCGTTTTACGGACAAGTCCTTCCCGGGTTACGATGTCACTTTCGCAAAGATGATTCAGGACGCGTTTGCCAAGTCGAATCCTATGGAAAAAGAGCAGGATATAGATAAGGCTCGTTTCTGGCTTGTGGACTGCCTTGCCGGTGTAGGCGAGGGTACCGTCAAGCATGTTTACGCTTATGCGATCAAACTGAAGATTTGTGAACGCTGGGCTCGCCTGACCGAAGCTGCAGGCGACAGCGCCGTATTGAATGTTATTAATGCAAACGATCCTGCATACGCCTCTGCGGCGGAGCAGGAATGACCGGAGGTCCATTTTCAATGGCTAGTATCGGAAAAATCATCGGCGTCAACGGAAACTTGATCCGTGTCAAGTTCGAAAGCGCCGTGTCCCAGAACGAAGTGGCGTATGCCAAGCTTACTCAGAAAAACAAGGACGGCAAGTCCGAAGTTATCCCCCTTAAGAGCGAAGTCATCCGTATCCGCGGTGACTACGCCGAACTCCAGGTGTTCGAAGACACC
>CACZII010000184.1 GCA_902781185.1 Fibrobacter succinogenes | reverse complement strand
TCCAAGCCGATTCCTGTGAAGGAATTTTTGGACAAGTACGTGAATGCTTAGGGACTTATCGTCCTAGAGTTTCACGGTAGCTGTGGACTGCTGCCTTGTAAGTGCTGACGGCCTTAGAAATGCGCTCGGCAATGTCTTTCTGGCCCTTGTCAGTCATCATGTAGGCTTCGTCTTCTAGGTTGCTAATGAACCCAATTTCAAAGAGCACGGCAGGCATCAACGCACCCACCAGTACCATGAATCCAGCACCGCCGACGCCGCCAGCTTGCCTGCGGATTTTTCCGCCGTCCATGGCCTTGAGCATCTCTTCGGTGAACATGTAGCTGTTCTGCTTGTATTTTTCAAGCCGGGCTTCTAGCTTGAACCATTCGATGGGGGAGAGTTCTTCCTTGGCGTTCTTTTCACCGTATAGCGTGGCCACCTTGTTTTCGCGACGGGCGATGGCCTTGTCTTCTTCGCTTTCGGGGGCCCGGAGCACGTAGACGTGGTATCCCTTGACTTGTTTTTTACGCTCGGCGGTGGCATCGATGGCGTTGCAGTGTAGGCTTATGAACAGGTCGCCGTCCCACTGGTTTGCCAGATTGGCCCGCTGGCCAAGTTCGATGAACACGTCCTTGTCGCGGGTCATCTTGACGTTGAAGCCTTCTTTTTCCAGTTCCTTCTTCAGGAGCTTTCCGATGGCGAGTACGATATCTTTTTCATTGGATTTTTTGCCCTGGGCGCCGGTATCCTTTCCACCGTGGCCTGGGTCGATGACGATGGTCCTTACTTCGCGGGTGCCGGCAGTCTCGTTTTTCGGTGCGGCAACGGCGGGAGCTGCTGCTGGTGCCGCTGCGGGCGTAGCGACAACGGGTGCGGCTGCTGAGCTAGATACAGCAACTGAGCTTGACGACGCTATGGAACTAGATGACTGTATGACACTGGAACTTGACGGTATCGCAGAGCTAGAGGAAACGGGGATGAGGCTCGGGAAAAGCTTGTAGGCGTCGTCTCTTGAAATCCAGAGGTGGCCGTTTTCAAGTTTGGGACTTGTCGCAAGCTCCATCACGTTACTGTTGTGGGAAACGAAGGGTATCCCGACGGCGAATTTGGCGGTGTCCTTGGCGGTGACCAGAATGAAGGTCTTTTGGATCGGGAACCAGTGGAACGATGCTCCCGCTTCTTTGGCGGCAGCTTCGGCATCCATAAATTCGTCGCTGCCTGAAGGGGCGGCGATGGCGGCCAGGGCAAGACAGAATGTCAAAATCAAAGAACGTATCATCGGTTAGCCTTGATTGCCCGTGCCATCTCGAGTTTTGCGTCGCGGTTGATAATGTCCTGGCGCTTGTCGCGTTGGTCCTTGCCTCGACAGATTCCCACTTCTAGCTTGGCGCGGCGGTTCTTGAAATATAGCTTCAAGGGAACCAGGGTGTAGCCCTTCAGTTCCTTTGCCTTGCGCATCTTGGTGATTTCGTGTACGTGTGCCAAGAGCTTGCGGCGCCTTGCCGGGAAATGATTGAACCGGTTCGCGAAAAGGTATTCGTCGATATGGGCGCCCACCAGCCAGATTTCGTTCTTCTTCTCGTCTATATCGACCCAAGCTTCGTTCAAGGAGCATTTCCCGTCGCGGATGGATTTGACTTCGGAGCCAATGAGCATGATTCCCACCTCGAAGGTTTCTTCTACGAAATAGAGATGGTTCGCCTTGCGGTTCTGGATGACAGGCGTGCTCTGTTGCTCTTTTTTTGCCATTAGCTAGGCCTTCTTGCTCCAGCCAGTTTTCTTGCTGCTGTCGGCAGATTTCGATTCCCAGCCGACTTTCTTTTTTTGCACGTGGGGGACGGCTTCGTCTAGGGCCTGCTGCAGTTCCTTGCAGCCGTCGCCTGTGATGGCCGAGGTCACGATGACCTTTTCCTATCACATAGGGCTTTTTCGCAAGCTTCGGGTGGAATGCTTTCAGTTCGTCTTTCAAGACGGTGAACTGTTCAAAGGCGTTTTCGGCAAAACCGTCGATGACGAACAGCAGCGTGTGGGTGCGTTCGATGTGCTTCAAGAACTGGTGCCCAAGACCCTTGCCTTCGCTGGCGCCTTCCAGCAGGCCAGGAATATCGGCCACCACGAAGCTGTGGCCGTTCATCTGCACGATACCGAGAACCGGCTCTAAAGTGGTAAACGGGTAGTCTCCCACTTTGGGGCGTCCGCTGGAAATCTTGTTTACCAGGCTAGACTTGCCTGCGTTGGGGAAACCAACCAGGCCCACGTCTGCCATCAGTTTCAGTTCCAGGAAGAGTTCACGTTTTTCTCCCTTCTCACCTGGCGTGCATTTACGGGGAGCCTGGACTTTCGGGGTGGCGAAATGCTGGTTTCCCATGCCGCCCTTGCCGCCTCGGGCAGCAATCCACTTCTGGCCGGGTTCAGTAAGGTCTGCAAGGATGCGCCCATCGGCGTCCTTCACGATGGTTCCCCGGGGCACGTCTACAATCAGGTCCTCGGCAGAGGCTCCCGTGCAGCGTTTGGCGCCGCCGGGCTGGCCGTTTTTGGCCTTATAGAGGCGGGCGTTACCCATGTCGAGAAGCGTGGAGTACTGCTCGTTTACATGCAAGATTACGTGACCGCCACGACCGCCGTCACCACCGTCGGGCCCTCCCAGGGGCACGAATTTTTCGCGGTGGAAACTGACAATGCCGTCACCGCCCTTGCCTGAGCGCACTTCGATGGATTTTTCGTCTAGGAACATGCGACAAATGTAGAAAAAAAACGAAATATTCCCAAAAATTTTGACTCTATGGGCGCTTTTTGGTTTACATTTAGTTTAGACGGTTTAATATGCTGGAGGTTAAAATGAAACGGATTATTGCGGGATTACTCTTTGCCTTTGCCTTAATAGGATGCGTGCCTAATATCGAAGAAACTGTAAAAACATCGATGCAAGAAACATTTAATACGGATGCAAATTTCAAGAGATATAACTTGACGGTGACGGAAGTGCTAGTAGCAAATAAAGGTGGCAATTCCTATAAAGGAATGGCGACCGTTATGTATAAGGGGGAGGCTCATAAAGTCCCTGTCGACATAACGGCAGATGGATCCCGTGTTATATGGCAAACGGAACCTGGAGCGCTTTTATTTATTGAACAAGATGCTCTAAAGAATTTTCGCTGGTGAATTTATGCCAAGCCGATGCTTTCGTCTAGGCCGAGGGCGATGTTCATGTTCTGAATGGCGGCGCCGCTGGCGCCCTTGCCCAGGTTGTCGATAATCGTCGTCACCTGCATCATGTTCTCGTTGCCGAAAACCTGGATGCGGGCGTTGTTCGTGTCGTTACAGACGGTGGCGTCCAGGCGGCCGTTGAACAGCACGGGGGCTGCCTCGTAGGGCATCACCTTCACAAAACGGGAGCCGTCGTAATGCTTAGCCAAGATTTCGGTGAGAGCTTCTGGGCCGACTTTCTTGGTGAGCATGTTCGGGAAAATGGCAACTGTCACGGCCATGCCCTTGTAGTATGGCCCAAGCACCGGATTGAAGAACGGAACGTTTTCAAGTTCGCAGTATTTTTTCATCTCGGGGAGGTGCTTGTGCGCGAGCGCAAGCGCGTACGGGGCGGGAGCCATGATGGCCTTTGATTCTCCGGCCGCATGGGAAAGAGCGGCGGCTTCTTCGTATTCGGCGATAAGCTTCTTGCCACCGCCGGAGTAGCCGGTAATGCTGTAGGCGGCAAGGTTTGCGTTCTTCGGGAGAATCCCGGAAGCGATCAGCGGGTATACGCCCAGGATAAATCCAGAGGCGTGGCAGCCGGGGTTCGCGATACGCTTGCTCTTGGCGATAGCCTCGCGCTGGGCAGTCGAAAGTTCGGGCATGCCGTAGGTCCAATCGGGGTTCACGCGGTGAGCTGTAGAGGCGTCAATCACGCAGGTGTTCGGGTTTTCGCAGAGGGCGGCACTTTCGATGGCAGCCGCATCGGGCAGGCATAGGAACGTCACGTCGGACTCGTTGATGAGTCGCTTGCGTTCGTTCAGGTCCTTGCGGAGTTCCTGAGAAATGCGCAACACTTCGATGTCGTTACGCTTGGCGAGTCTCTCATAAATCTGCAGGCCAGTGGTACCTGCTTCACCATCTACGAAAACTTTGAACATTGCCTTTCCTTACTTATTCGCGCCGCAGCACTTCTTGTACTTCTTGCCGGAACCGCAGGGGCACGGGTCGTTACGGCCTACATCGGGGCCTTCCTTGTGCACGGTTTCTTGCTTGACGGCTCGACCGTCGTAGAAGAACCATGCACCGCCCACCTTGTGGAATTCGCCCAGCTCGTGGTGGTTACGGGTGATGTTGCCCTGCTTGAAACGGGCGATGAATTCGACCCAACCGATGTTCTTCTCTTCTTCGGTCTTGGTCTGCTTGATCTCGATGCCGAGCCATTCGGATTCCTTGCTCCAGGCTTCTACGCTGGGCTCGTCAAAGTCGCTACGCTGGGTGGCTTCGAGAGAATCCTTGAGCCACTTGATTTCGTGCTTGGCGTAGGCGGTGTAACGGGAGCGCATCAGCGCTTCGGGGCTTTCGGCCAGGGCCGTTCCCTTGATGATAGGTTCACAGCAGTCACAGTAGGCTTTGCCAGATCCGCAGGGACATAAATCTTGTGCCATAGTTCAATCCTTTTTTGTTTTTTTGAAAATAGAATTTTTACACCACTTTCTTCATCAGCCAGAATTCTTCCTTGCCTTCGCGGCCAGGGATGCTGGTTGTGGGCTTGATGCGTTCCACGATGTCGAACACGCCGTCCAGACGTGCCATGAGTTCGCCTTCGCTGGTGCAGTGAGGCGGACCTTGAAGGGTCTTGCCGTTCATCAGCGGGTACATGAGGCAGATGAACAGACCGTCGTCCTTGAGCATCTTGTAGCAGACTTCGAAGAATTCGTCGCGGCGGCCCGGATGGATTGCCGAGAAGGTGCCGTAGTCATAGACGATATCGAACAGCTGGCCGCCACGCTTGGGATCCTTGGGCGAGAGGGTGAACAGGTCCAGGTCCAGGGAACGGAGGTTCTTGTACTTGCGGCTCAGGTGGTCCAGTTCATCTACGGCGGTAGGAGCGAAATCCACCGCCAGTACGTCGTGACCTTTATTAGCCCAGGCCTCGGCGTCGTAGCCGAAACCTGCTCCAGGAATCAGGACCGAGCCGGTAGCGGGGCAGGAGGGATTCTTGAAGAATTCAAGCAGAGCAGGAGTAGCCTTCTTGAAATTCCAGTAGTCCTTTCCGTCCATGTAGAGGTTGTCCCAGAATTCGGGGAGGTTTTGCGTTAACATGTTGTACCTTCCTTTTTGTACGCAAGTTGCCCGCAGGCGGCCAAGATGTCTCGGCCCCTCGGGTTACGGATCGTTATTTGAATTTCTGCAGCACGCACCTTGGC
>CACZII010000183.1 GCA_902781185.1 Fibrobacter succinogenes | reverse complement strand
CCACCGGTTCCTCTACGCCGGCACGGACATTCCCAAGGAAAGTTCCGCCCTCAGGTTCTTCCCCACCTTCAACAAAGACAAGAAGAGCCCCTACCAAGAGGACATGCCTCTACAGATCGGGCAGGAAACCAACCTGGTTATTCATTTTGCCAGCTGTTGCGGCCCTGTACCCGGCGACAAGATTGTAGGCGTCATGCGCCCGCAAGTCGGTATCGAGGTGCACTCCCTCAAATGCCCCTGCCTCAAGGATTTTCCCATAGAGCAGCAGATTCCTGTTCAGTGGAGCCCCGACCTTTCTGAGCCCTTTACCACCCACCTTATCGTGGAGACGGACAACCGCAAGAACATCACCTTTGACATCCTCAAGGAACTCAAGGACGAGAACCTGTTCCTAGACCAGATGAGCGTGGTGAGCAAGCAGTCCTCCGGCAGAATCCGAATGGAATTCAAAGCCTTCCGCAAAGAGCAAGTAGACGCCATCACCCGCAGGATCCAGCAAATCAGTGGTGTCAGGGAGGTGAAGAAATCATGATGACGCCTCTACACCTTCAACTGCCGTATGCGGAACCGCTACTACGAAGAGGTCTACTACGCCTTCAGGGCACTCTTGCCCAACGACTATAACGGTTCCACTGGCGGCAAGTTCGACGAGGAATGGTTCGCCCACCTGCAACAAGAAATCAAGCACTACGAGCGACTGATTACCACCTGCCTGGAATACGCCCAAGCCGCCGTCTTTTACGGCAAGGCCGAAGAGGCCACCCTGTATTCCAAGGACAAGCGCTGGGGTATTCTGCAAGAGGAAATCTTCTTGGTTCACTTCTTGCGGGAGCTGCTTTCTACAACCCACTACATCATTGCCCGTATCGATACCGACAGGATGCTTCACGACTGGGGCATGAACATGCAGGGAATGAAAGCGCAACCGGTGGACAAGGGATTCGTCAGTTCCATCCAGGAAAAACTTTCAGCCATGTCCCTTGCCACCATCAAGGAATTCCGGGAGCTGGTAAAGCATATCGTTGAACGGTTCCAGATAGGCAACACCCTCTTTGGAACGATACAGGAATTACAGAATTTCTACTAGTGTGTAATGTGAGATGTGTAATGGTTAATGACTATGTCTGAATATATCATATTATCAATCTTCCTCTTCTTGGGAGCCTTCATCGCGGCGGCGGCTACCGTCACGGGTTTGCTGCTGGGGTACCGCACCAAGAACACCAAGAACAAAATGGCTCCCTACGAATGCGGTATGCAGACCATCGGAAACGCCCGCATCCAGTTCAAGGTGGGCTACTACCTGTTCGCGCTTTTGTTCCTTGTCTTTGACATTGAAGCCTTGTTCCTGTATCCCGTGCTCATGAATTTCAAGGAAATCATGGCCGGGAATACGCCCCTCGCTCCCGCTGTCGTGATTATCGACCTTGTGATATTTATGGCCATTCTCGTTTCCGGCCTCGCCTACGCCTGGAAAAAAGGAATCCTGAAATGGGAATAATCAATTTAGCACCTAAGATTCTAGACCCCATCCCTCTCGGCAAGTATGCCGTCAACGCGATAGACTATGTCGTCAACTGGGCCCGTGCAAACTCTATCTGGCCCCTAACTTATGGCACCAGTTGCTGCGCCATCGAGATGATGAGTAGTTCCATGGCACGCTACGACATCGCACGTTTTGGAAGTGAAGTGTTCCGCTCGTCCCCCAGACAGGCGGACCTTTTTATTTTGGCCGGAACCATTACCCGCCGTATGGCACCTGCCATCCAGATGCTGTGGGAACAGATTCCCGGACCCAAGTACGCCATCGCCATGGGCGCCTGCACCATCAGCGGCGGGCCCTTCATCTACGACAACTACTCCGTAGTCCGTGGCGCCCAGAACTTGATTCCCGTAGACGTGTTCGTCCCCGGATGTCCGCCTAGGCCCGAGGCCCTTTTCCACGGCCTTTTGACCCTGCGGGAAAAGATCCTTCACGAGACCTGCCGTGAGCCGTGGCACGAGGGAGAGCCCAAGGACGTGTCCACCATGGACCGCTACCGCGAAGCCGCCAAGACCTGGGCCGCTCTCGAAGAGATGAAGGACGAAGAGATGGCGGAAGCCAGGGCCAAGTTCAAGGAAGAAAATCCTGACTACAAGTCAAGTTTCAAGCCTATCCGCATTAAGAAAGAGGACTTTCCCGAAGTGGAACGTGTCCCCTTCAAGCGCATGGGGCTTACCCAGTCCGACATCTACGCCAAACTGAAGGAAAAGTTCCCGGCGGTAACGGTACACACCCACAGCGAAGACCCCATCGAAGACGTGGTGGCCGCCATGCCGGCGGACCGCCCGCTAGAAGTGATGGTCACTCCCGAAGACTACCTGCCCATGGTGGAATTCATCAAAAATGACGCCAGCCTCAAGATGGACTACCTCATCGACATCGTAGGTATAGACTACGACGACCATTTTGACGTAGTCTCCCAGTTCCGCAGCATGGAACACGGACACAAGGTTTTCCTCTGCCTGCAGCTGAAAAAGGACTTTTCCATTCCCGAAGAGCAGCGGGCCACGGCGCTCCTTGCCCACGCCCCCAGCATCAGCCACCTGTATCCGGCAGCCGAATTCAAGGAGCGCGAGGTCTATGATATGTTCGGTATCGACTTCGTAGGTCACCCCGACCAGCGTCGCATTTTCTTGGACGACGACTTTGTAGGGTTCCCGCTGCGCAAGGACTTTACCCACCCGGAAATGATTAGGAGGCCCGTATGACAGGCATGCTTCCTCCGGGATTCCGCATCCAGCGTGAAACCAACACCGAAGAATTTTTCATCAATATGGGTCCCCAGCACCCCAGTACCCACGGGGCCCTGCGCCTCGCCCTCCGCATGGACGGCGAGACCATCGTAGAGCTGGTGCCCCATTTCGGCTATATCCATCGCGGTATGGAAAAGCAGGCCGAATCCATGAGTTACCTGCAGTACATCGCCCTTTCCGACCGTCAGGACTACCTTACCGCCATCCAGAACAACCTGGGAGTGGTCATCGCCCTCGAGAAGGGCATGAACATCGGCGTTCCCGAGAAGGCCGAATACATCCGCGTGATGCTGCAGGAACTGGGCCGCATAGCGAGCCACCTGGTGTTCTTCGCCTGCTTCGGCGGCGACCTGGGCGGACAAACCTGTTTGCTGTACGGATTCAAGGAACGCGAGATGATCCACGATATCCTGGAAGAGGTGACAGGCTCCAGACTCACCACCAACTTCTTCAGGCCGGGCGGATCCCGCTACGATGTTCCCGACACGTTTATTCCCAGAGTCAAGGCCTTCCTCGACCACATGGTAGACACCATGAAGGACTACGAGCGGTTCCTTTCCAAGAACATCATTGTTCTGGAACGCAGCAAGGGCATAGGGATTCTCTCCAAGGAAGACGCCATTGCCTACGGATGCTCAGGGCCTGTGCTCAGGGCCAGCGGCGTCAACTTTGACGTGCGCCGGGCGAACCCCTACAGCATCTACGACTCCTTCGATTTCGAAGTTCCCGTGACTTACAACGGGGACTGCTACGACCGCTACACGGTTCGCATCGCCGAGATTCACGAATCCATGAAGATTTTGCGGCAATGCGTTGACCGTTTCCCGAAAGAGGGACCCTGGCGCGCCAAGGAAAAGCCGGTGCGTTTGCCGGTGGGCCGCTACTACAGCGAAATCGAAACCGCCAAGGGGCTATACGCCACCTACGTGGTAGCCGCCACTACCGGCGAGAAGCCTTACCGTATACATACACGCGGTCCAAGCTTCCCCCACATCGCGGCCCTCAACAAGATGGTCCAGGGCCACAAGATTTCGGACCTGGTGACCATCCTCGCCACCTTGGACCCCGTGATTCCCGAGATTGACAGGTAGTCTATGTTTGTTCCCTCCGTTACAAATCCTATCGGCGATTTCGTCAGGAACCTGGTTCCCCAGGTGACCGCCTACCTGCCCCAGGCTTTACAGTCCGAAACTTTGGACAGTGTTGTCGCCTTCTTGATTAACGCCGTCATCTGCATCATTGCCGTCTGCGTCGTGAACATCGGTTCGGC
>CACZII010000182.1 GCA_902781185.1 Fibrobacter succinogenes | reverse complement strand
TATGGAAAAGCTCCACGAAGAATACGGCCTGTTGAACGTGTTCAACGGCGGGTCCGACTACGAGGTGGTAAGTGCGGATCGATTTGTCTGTGAGTATGAAAACGGGCGGGAAATATCCTGCAACCGCCAAATAATTTAACGGCACCCCGCAAAAGGGTGCGAAAATTGCCTGGACTTTGCCTTTTCATTGGTGTAAAACGCCAAAATTGTGTATTTTTCAAGGGAAAATTGAATCAGTTCGAGGTTTGAATGAACAAACTGGTGGTTTTGACTTATGTGCTCCGTGGCTTGGGCTTTGTCCTGGTTATTTTGAGCCTGTTCGGGCATAGTATCTTGTTGAACCTTTTCCCGGGACTAGAAGGAACCTCCATCAATCCCTTCTTTTATTCGGGCCTTGCGGTCTATTTTGTGGGGGCCCTTATCTATTTCTTTGTGAACAAGAAGATTCGCGCCGATAAGCGCCGTCAGGAGATTGAGGAAAGGTCCAGTCAAATTTTTGGAAAGAAGGACGATCAAGAGTAGTTTATGATCCAGATAGAACATTTGCATAAGACCTACAGGAGCGGTTTCTTGATGAAGCCGAAACTGGCGCTGAAGGACGTAAGCCTTCATGTGGAACCGGGTCAGATTTATGGTTTTATTGGCCCTAACGGGGCGGGCAAGTCCACTACCATTAAGGTGCTGACCGGGCTTTTGAACTTTGATTCCGGCAAGGTCCTGGTCAACGGGATTAGCCCCCGCGACGTGAAAAGCCGCCGTTTTATTGGCTATTCTCCGGAGCAGCCCTATTTCTACGACTACCTCACCGGCCGTGAATTGCTTCAGTTCTACGGAAAGTTGGTTGGCCTGGAGGGGAACCTTCTGAATGAACGTATCACCTGGGCGTTGCAGCTGCTCCATGCTGACAAGGACTGGATTGACCGTCGGCTGCGTTCGTACTCTAAGGGTATGATGCAGCGCGTGGGAATTGCCCAGGCCATTCTGGGTAAACCTAAGCTTTTGATTCTGGATGAGCCCATGAGCGGTCTTGACCCTATGGGGCGCCGCGATGTCCGCGAGGCCATTCTGGAACTGAACCGGGATGGTGTCACAATCTTCTATTCCAGTCACCTTTTGAGCGACGTGGAATCCATTAGCCATCGGGTGGCCATGATTGTAGACGGCCGTATTGTTCGTGAAGGTACGGTGGACGAGATTACGGATTCCTGTGGTATCGAGTATCATGTGCGGACCCGGGTGGCTGTTCCTGCCAAGGACCTGCCCGAGGGTGTTGTCCAGGCGGGTCACCCCCAGGAGGTGATTTGTGCCGACGATGCCGCCCGCGACCGCTTGCTCCGCTATTGCCTGGACAACGACATTGCGGTGGAGAAGATGGATCACAAGCGGCCTAGCCTAGAAGACATTTTGACTGAGGAGATTGCCCGTGCAGACGCTTAAGCATATTGGCATTATTGCCCTCAATACGTTCCGTGAATCTATTCGCGACAAGATTCTCTATAACATAGGCCTTCTGGCTATTGGCCTTGCCCTGTTTAGCATCGTGCTTGGGGAATGGTCGGTGTTCGATCGGGCCTATGTGATCAAGTCTACCACCCTTTCGGTGATGAGCTTGTCCGGGCTTCTGATTTCCATCTTCGTGGGCATTAGCCTGGTGCAGAAGGAAATCCAGCGTCGGACGGTGTTAACTCTGCTTTCTAAGCCCATTAGCCGAGCCACTTTCATCGTGGGCAAGTACTTTGGACTTTTAGCGGTGGTGGCGGTTCATTTGGCTTTGCTCACGCTCATCTACTACACGATTCTGTTCCTGACGAATTCGGAGCCGACGGTGAGCCTTTTGACGGCCATCTACCTGATTTTCTGGGAGATGGCGGTGGTTATCGCCATTGCGCTTTTGTTCAGCAGTTTTAGCTCCACCATTTTGAGCGCCCTGTTTACCCTGGGTGTTTACTTTGCGGGGCATTTGAGCAACCAGCTTCTGGAACAGATTCGCTTTGCAAGTCGCATGGGCGAGATGGGGGATACCTCTACGGCCCTGCTTGAAAAGGTGGCTGTGGTGATTCATGCCGTGTTCCCGGGTCTATACCGTTACAATGTGACCAGCTATGTGGTCCACGGTTTGGCCTTGCCCGATATGTACCTGTTCTGGAATACGGTTTACGCAATCGGTTATGTGGGAGTGTTTTTAGCCATCGCTAGTTGGTGGTTCAGCCGGAGGGATTTCCTATGAGAAATCAGTATATGGCACAGGTCCTTGTCCACAATAAGGTGGTCTCGGAGGATCAGGTCAAAGCCCATTGGGGTGAAGTTACGGAATCTATGGATATTGGCCAGGTCCTGGTAAAAGCGGGAATCCTGCAGCAGGCTATGTATGCGAAGGTCCTTGCCTTTGTACAGAACCTGGAGGCGAAGCATGCCGCTGGCGCTGCGAATGCCGCACCTGCTAGTGCCGCTCCCGCTGCACCGAAGCCTGCCCCCGCGGCCGCACCTAAGCCAGCTCCGGCACATGTAGAGGCCAAGCCCGCTGCCATGGCAGAGCCTGTCAATGACGAGCCCGCCTTGCAGATTGAAGGAAACAACATTTACGGTGAGTCGTCTTCGTCTAACATGGTGGTGGAGACGGTTTCCGGATTGGAGACGACGAGTATTTCTACTATCGGCATTGCCGAAGAATCTGGTGAAGATTCTGCAGAAGAAGGGGAACAGGAACTGCCTCGCCGCTTTGCCCTTTCTTCGGGCGAGGGAACGGCAGTGGAAGCTCCCCAGACCCTTCTTCCGATTATGTCTTTGAAGAAGATGATTGCCTTTGCCCGTCAGTACGGTGCCACGGACATCTATCTTTATTCCAACCGCCAGGTTGTCATGCGTCAGTCCGGTGCGCTGTTCCCTGCCACAGAGCAGGTGGTGGACAAAACCCGCATTTCTGAACTGCTGGCTGAAGCCTCGGAAGGCTTTGCGGATGGCTACAACGTGGTGGCAGGTAAGAACTTTAGCAGGACCATCGCTCTCGCGGGTGTGGGACGTGCTCGTATTTCCGTAACATGGAATGGTGTGGTGCCCAGTATTTCTATACGGGTGATTCCCACAGACGCCGCTGGCCTTGATACCTTGAACCTGCCGCCTTTCTGCATGCAGTTCGCTGAACTGAACAGTGGGCTGGTGCTGGTGGCGGGCCCTTCTGCTAGCGGACGCACGACTACGGTGAATGCCTTTGCGGAGACCATTGCGGCTAACCGTCCTTGCTACATTCAGACCATCGAGCGGCCCATTGAAAGAATCTTGCAGAGTGGAGGTGGAGCACTGGTTCAGAAAGAAGTGGGGCTTCATGTCCGTACGGGTTTGGATGGTATCGCCCTTGCCATGCGCGACGGTGCCGATGTCATCTGCTTTGATCATCTGGAAAACGTGGAAGAACTGAACAAGCTTCTGCAGGCCGCTAACTCCGGCGCCTTAGTGTTTGCCGTGACCCGCGGGAACAATATCCATGCCCTGCTTTCGAGACTCCTGGTTTCCGTTCCTGAAAGCGGACG
>CACZII010000181.1 GCA_902781185.1 Fibrobacter succinogenes | reverse complement strand
GCCCACTTCGGCCCCGAGCCCGTATTCGCCACCGTCGGCAAAACGGGTGCTGGCGTTCACCATCACGCTGCTGCTGTCCACGTTGGCCACGAAGTAGTCTTGAACAGAGGCGTCTTCGGCAACCACGGCTTCGGTATGGCGGCTACTGTTCTTTTCGATATGGTCGCAGGCTTCGGCCACGTCGTCTACGAACTTGACACTGGCTTTGAGGGCCAGGTATTCATGGTGGTAGTTGCTGTCGTCACCGATGTCCTTGATACGGCTGTCGTGGCTCTGGGCGTCCTTGTTGCCGAAGAGTTCCACGCCACGGTCGGCGAGGCAATCCAACAGCTTCTTGACGGTGGACGCATCGATATGGCGGTCGATAATCACGCATTCCATGGCGTTGCACACGCCGGTACGCTGGGTCTTGGCGTTAATCAAGATGTTTACGGCCTTGTCCATATCGGCAGACTTGTCGATATACACGTGGCAGATGCCATTGAAGTGCTTAATCACGGGAATCTTGCTCTGGTCCACCACCGCGCGGATCAGACGTTCGCCACCGCGGGGAATCACCAGGTCGATGCAGTCGTTGCGCTGCAAGAGCATGCCTACCAGGTCGTGGCTTGTTTCGGTCACCAACTGCACGGCGTCTTTGTCGACACCTTCTTTGGCCAGGGCTTCGTGGAAGATTCCGGCGAGGCACTTGGCAGAGTTAAGGGATTCCTTACCGCCACGCAAAATTACGGCATTGCCAGCTTTAAAGCAGAGGCAGGCGCCGTCAATGGTCACATTGGGGCGGCTTTCGAAAATGAAAAATACGGAGCCGATAGGCACGGCCACGCGGCTAATCTTGATTCCGTTCTTCAGTTCCCGGCTTTCTAGCACCCGGTTCAGCGGGTCGGTAAAGGCGGCGATTTCTTCGGCGCCCTTGGCCATGGCCTCGATGCGGGCGTCGACGGTCCATCTTTGAATCGTCCAGCTTTCCGGCAGCGGCTTCCAAGTCCAGCTTGTTTGCGGCAAGGATTTCCGGCTTACGCTCCCGGAGCATCTTTGCCACCAGGTTTAGCACCGCACTGCGCTTTTCGCCAGCGAGAGTACGGAGGTTCTTGCTTGCTTTTTTGGCATTTTGGGCCAAAATGTCGGAATATTCGTCCAAGTTGGAATAATTTTTAGTCATATTTTAAATATAGAAACTTGATTTTCGTCACACTTTAGTGTATTTTAAAAGTACAGGTTTGTTTTTACCCCTGACAATAAGTGGTAGTCTGGGGTATCGGACTTGGGTGTAAGAGCCCGGCGTTTATCGTCGGGTTTCTTTTTTTTATCTTTACTCATGGAAATTGAATAAACGGTAAGCAATGAATATTTACAGTTGGAATGTCAACGGAATTCGTTCTGCCCTCAAGAAGGGTCTGGAAAATTGGTTCCACGAGACTAATCCGGATATCTTGTGCCTGCAAGAAGTCCGTGCCGAAACCGACCAGATTCCTGAGACCATGGCCAAGCCCGAGGGCTACTTTGCTTACTGGAACCCATGCCAGCGCAAAAAGGGCTACAGTGGGGTTGGCGTCTTGACGAAAATTGAACCCGATGCCGTAAACTACGGTTTTGACATTGAAGAGTTCGATGTGGAAGGTCGCGTACTTCAGCTGGTTTTCCCGGACTGGGTGTTGAATTCCATCTACTTCCCCAACGGTGGTTCCGGCGACGACCGTCTGGACTACAAGCTCCGTTTCTACGACGCCTTTTTGGAAAACAGTGAACGCTGGATTGCCGACGGCAAGCATGTGCTGACAGTAGGCGATTACAATACCTGCCACAAGGAAATCGATATCGCAAGGCCCAAGGAAAACGAGAATGTCAGCGGCTTCTTGCCTATTGAACGGGCCTGGATGGACAAGTACGTGGAACACGGCTTTGTGGATTCCTTCCGTAACTTGCACCCCGACACCCGGGATGTTTATTCCTGGTGGTCCAACCGCTTCGGTGCCCGTGGCAGGAATGTGGGTTGGCGTTTGGACTATGCCTTTGTAGACGAGGCCCTGATGCCTAATGTGGTCCGTTCCGAGATCCACACGACTGTCATGGGCTCGGACCATTGCCCTATCAGCATTGAGCTGGAACCGCCTTTCGCTCCGTTGCCGATTGCTCCGGCAAAGACGGACGAATAAATTCTGTAATTTGGTTTATTTCAGTTTGACGCTTTTCCAGGCGTCGTCGAAGGTTTTTGCCGCATCCCCAGGATCGCGCAAGAATACCATCCGGTCGATTTCTTCTTTAGTGGGGTTGATGACGCGGTTGTTCTTGAAGGTGCTGTCGAGAACTTCAAGTGAGGCTTTGTTTGGCGTTGCAAAGTTGATGTGCTTTGCCAGCTGGGCTCCGATTTTTGCATCCAGGATGTAGTTCATGAACGCGTAAGCTCCATCCTTGTTGGTGCTCTTGGTGCTAAGCGTCATGGCGTCTACCCACATGAAGCTTCCTTCGGTGGGAATAGCGTATTGAAGTGTGGAATCTTCGTTGATGGCATCCATGGCCTCGCCGTTGAAAACGACGGCGGCCCAGTTTTTCCCCGAGATGACCTTTTCTTTGTTTGCCACGGAACCATCGAAACCGTTAAAATGGGGGTTCTTTTGAGTCTGCTGCAAAAGGTCTGTTGCCAGGTCAATTTCTTTTGAATCCATGCTGTTGGCATCGAAGCCTTTTGCTAGGAGTGCTATGGATAACATGGAACGAGACTCGTCCAGCAGGCTGAATTTGCCCCTTGTTTCCGATGGGGTAAATAGCATGCTGTAACTTACATGGCTGGCGTCAAAAGAGGAATCGCGGTAGAGTATACCTGTGGTTCCCCAAAGGTAGGGGAGCGTGTAGGTGTTAGACGGGTCGTAGACGGGGCGATTGAACTGGTCCGCCACGTTTACGCGGTTCGGAATCTTGCTCATGTCTATGGGGGCAATAAGTCCCTGCTGAACCATTCCCTGGATAACCACGTCCGATGCGATAACGACATCGTACTTGTTGGTGTCTGCCTTCTGCAGCCTCTCCAGCATGTCTTCCTGTGCTTCGTACAGTTCCAGCTGCAGACGATAACCGGTTTTCATCTGAAAATCGGTTATCATTTCCGGGGCGATGTATTCGCTATAGGTTAATACCGTAATGGTATTAGGATGCTGTTGCGATTTTTTTTCCTTGCAGCCGCAAATGGACAGTGTAAGTAAGAGGGCTGTCGCTAACGCAACGTAAGAAACCGAATGCCTCATGTTTCCTCCCTCTTCTTTTAGCTGCCTGCTTGCTATTAGCTGTGCAGGTATTCCACGATGGCGTCGTGGATGGTGGTGAACACCTCCCGTAGTTCCTCTTCGTCCTCTTCCAGGAGCGTCACGCGGAAGCCCTTGAGGTCGGTGCAGAAGCTGGTACTCGGCACCACGCAGATGCCCTTCGCACCCAGCAGGTAGTACACGAAGCGGTAGTCCAGGTTCGTGGTCTTGCTGCACCATTCTTCCACCTTCTTCTTGATGATCGGGTTGTCGATTTTCAGCGTCTGGTGGCTGTTCAGCGTGCCTTCACGGAAGATGATGGTGTTGTAGAACGCGCCGTAGGTGGGGTTGAAGTAGAGTTCCGGAATGTCCGAAAGGATTTCGTTGATGATGGCGCTACGGCGACCGATTTTCTCGTTCAGCGCGGCGCGGTGTTCGGCAAAGCGCTTGTCACCCAGCACGCGGGGAATGGTCATCTGCGGGAGCGTTGTCGAGCAGACTTCCACCATCTTCGCGTTGTCGATGGCGCGGCAGAAGGCGTCAAACTGTTCGTCCTTGTCGCGGTTGTAGTATTCGGCCCAGCCGCAGCGAGCGCCTGGCCACGGGTATTCCTTGGAAATGCCCTTCAGCGCAATGCCCGGAACGTCGCCGATGTATTCGGCTAGGGCGTAGGCGTGGGCGCCATTGTACGTAATCTTGTTGTAGATTTCGTCGCAGATGATGAACAGGTTGTAGCGCTTGGCAATGTCCACAATCTTCTTGAGGATTTCCAGCGGGTAGACCATGCCGGTCGGGTTGTCCGGGTTCAGCACCAAAATGCCCGCGATGCTCGGGTTGTACTTCACCTTGTTTTCCAGTTCTTCCAGGTCCGGGTACCAGTGGTTTTCGGGCTGGAGCCTGTAGGTGATGGGGGCCGTGTGGGCGTGGGCCGCTTCGGCGGAACTGTGGGTGCTGTAGGCCGGGGCAGGTCCGATAATGCGGGTGTTCATGGAAAGCAGGCCGTAGATGGTGGCGATGGCGTCACCCAGGCCGTTGAAGAACAGGATGTCGTCGACGCTGATCTGTGCGCCACCGAGCTTGTTGTTCTCCTTCACCAGAAATTCGCGAGTTTCCAGCATGCCTTTGGAGGGGCAGTAGCCGTAACTGCGGTTGGTCTTGACCAGGTCCACCACGATATCCTTGATCCAGTCGGGCAGCTGGCATTTCTTTTCGATGGGGTCTCCGATGTTTTCCCAGTGGATGGGGAGGCCCAGGGCCTTGAGCTGGTTTGCCTTC
>CACZII010000180.1 GCA_902781185.1 Fibrobacter succinogenes | reverse complement strand
ACGCCTGCACGGCACGCAGCGCATACTCGGGCCGCGTAAGGCTCTTGATGAGCGCTTCGGCATCGGCCTTGAGCTTTTGTGCTTCTTCGCAGTCGGCTTTGACCTTCCAGGTGAAGAAGAAGTATTCCCAGCTGATAAGCGGGATGACTTTTTCGAGCGGAATCGGCGGGAGCTTGCTTTCGCCCATGAACGGCGGTTCCACGGGCTGGTACTTGCTCCAGTCGCATTGATAGCGGCGTTCTTCCGGAGTACTCGCTGCAGCGGCCATGGCGTTCGCGGCTTCGGTCTGGATGCCGTTCTGCTTGTCGCGGATACGTTGCTGTTCGACCCGATTTTCCTGGATGGTAGCCTCGCTGGTGGCTGGGTCCAGAAGTTTCTGCACAAGGCCCGGGTTGCTTGCGGCATCGCGCACATGGAATACGGGGCCATCGTAGCACGGGGCAATCTTTACGGCAGTGTGCGTAGGCGAAGTCGTTGCTCCGCCCACAATAATCGGGATGCGCTGGCCTGCGGCCTGCATGGCCTTAGCCACAGTGCACATTTCTTCGAGGGATGGCGTGATGAGGCCAGAGAGGCTCAAGATGTCGGCCTTGTTCTCGATAACCGCCTTCACGATCACATCTTCGGGAACCATCACGCCGAGGTCCACCATTTCGTAGCCGTTACAGGCCATAATCACGGAGACAATGTTCTTGCCGATATCGTGCACGTCGCCCTTCACGGTGGCAATCACGATCTTGCCACGGCTCGATGCGTTGGCGTCTTTGCCCGCCTCGATGTAAGGCTGTAAAATTTCCACGGCCTTCTTCATGGTACGTGCGGTTTTCACCACCTGCGGCAGGAACATGCTGCCTTCGCCGAAACGTCGGCCCACTTCGTTCATACCGTCCATGAGCGGGCCGGAAATTATTCCCACGGGGCTGTCGCCACGGTTGATGAGTTCCATCAGGTCGGGCTGAAGGGTTGTAGAAGTTCCCTTGAGGAGAGCTTCTTGCAGGCGTTCCTCGGGCGTGGTAGGCTTAGCGTCTGCGGCGGCGTTGGCGTTATCGCTGGCTGCGGAACCCGCGCCCGTGCTCATGGCGAAAATCGCCTTCGGATCATACTTGGCGCCCGCTTCCTTCGCGGCATTCTGGGCCGCGGTCATGCGGCTTGCAATTTCGATGAGCGCTTCGCTGGCATCCGGTTCCGTATTCAAAAGCACTTCGGTAATGGCCATGCGGAGTTCCAGCGGAATTGTCTTGTATTCGATAATCGCGCTGGGGTTCATGATGGCCATGCCCATACCGTTCGGAACCGCGTAATGCAGGAATGTGGTATGCATGGATTCCCGCAGGTAGTTGTTGCCGCGGAAGGCGAAGGAAAGGTTCGAGAGACCGCCCGAGATGCGCACACCGGGCAGGTTGTCCATAATCCAGCGGACGGCGCGGATAAAGTCGATGGCATAGGCATTGTGTTCGGCCATGCCGGTAGCGACCGTCAGCACGTTGGGGTCAAAAATGATGTCGGAAGGAGCGAAGTCCAGCTTCTTCACCAAAATATCATAAGCGCGGGCGGCAATCTTTACGCGGCGCTCGTAGTTGGTGGCCTGACCCTCTTCGTCAAAGAGCATCACGATGACGGCGGCACCCAGGCGCTTGATGGTGAGCGCGTGCTCGATAAACGCCTGTTCGCCCATCTTGAGGGAGATGGAGTTCACGATGCTCTTGCCCTGGATGCACTTGAGGCCCGCCTCGATGACTTCGAACCGGGAAGAGTCCACCATAATGGGCACGCGGCTCACAGCCGGGTCGGAGGCAATCAGGTTCAGGAAGGTCTGCATTTCGGCAGTAGCGTCCAGCAGGCCGTCATCCATGTTCACATCGATTACGTCGGCGCCATCTTCCACCTGCTTGCGGGCAATGTCTAGTGCTTCATCGTAATTCTTCTCGTTGATGAGGCGGAGGAACTTCTTGGAGCCTGCCACGTTACAGCGTTCGCCCACCTTCACAAAGTCTTCGGCGTTGCAGCTGTCAGCTCCGTCGCTGGGTCGCACCTGTGCCTTGAACAGCGGTTCGAGACCAGCAAGGCGGAGCAGCGGACTTGTGGCATACTTGGGCGCGGGCTTACGACGTTCGTAATCGGCGGGCAGGGCGTCCAACATCTTGCGCATAGCGGCGATGTGTTCCGGTGTGGTACCGCAGCAGCCGCCGATCATGTTCACCAGCTTGTCATCCAGATAGACATGCATCTTGTTGACCATGTCTTCGGGCGTGTCGTCGTAACCGCCGAACTGGTTCGGCAGCCCTGCATTCGGGTGACAGCTAATGTAGCAGGGGGCGACCTTGCCCATACGGCGCAGGTAAGGCACCATGCCGTCGGCACCGAGACCACAGTTCAGACCGATGGAGAGCGGGTGCATGTGCATCACGCTCACGGCGAATGCCTCCACCGTCTGGCCCGAAAGTGTACGGCCCGAGGCGTCACTCACCGTCATGGAAAACATGACTTCGACAGGCTTGAGGTCGTCGGCATTCCCGGCGGCGGTTGCGGCGGCAGCACGCGCTTCCATTACTTTAGTAAAGGCACTTGCGGCAGCTTTTGCGTTCAGCGTATCAAAAATTGTTTCAATCAGAATCGCATCGACGCCTTCTTCCACCAGCACCTGGATCTGTTCCAGGTAAGCGTCTTCCAACTCATCAAAAGTAATGCTACGACTGGCGGGGTCGTTCACGTCTTCGCTCATAGAGAGCATCTTGCTGGTGGGGCCCACGTCGCCCAGAATATACACCTGGCGGCCGTACTTTTCCATAGCCTCTGCCGCGGCCTGCTTCGCAATCTTCACGGCGGCGCGGTTCATTTCGGCAATGCGGTGTTCCTGGTGGTATTCGTGCTGGCTTACGCGCTGGCTCGAGAACGTATTCGTCGTCAGGCAGTCCACGCCTGCATCCACGTAGCGGCGCTGTATATCGAGGATGATATCCGGCTTTTCGATGGAGAGCATATCGTTGTTCGCGCCCTTGATGCCGTAAGTCTGAATGACAGAACCCATGCCGCCGTCCAGCAGCAGCATCGTGCTTTCAAAAGCTTCGCGTAGAGTCATTTTCTTTTCCATAGCACGAACCGCCGTAGCTAGTCCTTATGCATTTATTTAGTTTTATGCATAAATATAGAAAAAGTCGGGGCACTGCGTGGCCGACGCCTAAGGCCCCGTAGAGGGGGTAAGGAACTAATTATTTCTATCTTTGCGCCCATGGAAAAGAAGCACCCCCTCTATTTTACGATTCACGGTCACTTTTACCAGCCTCCCCGCGAAAATCCCTGGACAGGCGTCATCGAGAACCAGCCCAGTGCGCGGCCCTTCCACGACTGGAACGACCGTATCGCAAGCCAGTGCTACTCCCCCAACTCCGCAAGCCGCATTCTGAATTCAGAGGGGCGCATCCAGGATATCGTCAACAACTACGATTTCATGAGCTTCAATATGGGCCCCACCCTCATGGGTTGGATTCGGACCCATACCCCCGATACCTACAAGAGAATCCAGGAAGCCGACAAACGCAGTGCCGAGCGTCTGAACGGACACGGCAACGCCATCGCTCAG
>CACZII010000179.1 GCA_902781185.1 Fibrobacter succinogenes | reverse complement strand
GTGCTGTAACCGCCCCTAGAGACAATCCAGCGGGCACGACTGACCGCTCGGGCAAATTCGGTCGTTTCCAAGTGACTGAAGAACTGGACATTTCCTTCCGTCCAGGACTTCCTTTCGGCACCAGGCTTTCCGAGAATCATCACATGGTTTCCGGGAACCTGGGTCAACAACTCCCGAAGTTTGCGTTCAAAGGTGCTGCGGGCTGGTTCCACTCCAGAAATGACCGCCACCACGCCCAGATCCTTGGGGCCAGCCGTCACGATTTCAGACAGGTTCTCCAGTTCCGCAAAACGGCTCAGCGGACCTGCGTAGCGGACAGGAACAGCAAAGTTTTTCACATGGGACATAGCCCCTGCATAGCCGGGAGCCTCTCGCAAGTCAGGAATCCACACCTGATCAAAATGTCCCATCTTCTTTTTATGCCAGTGGATGCCTATTCCCTCGAACTTGGAAAAGATTGTGGGGAATGCAATACGGCACTGGTGAGTCATGTAGATAGAACAGGCCTTATCGGAATAAAAACCGAACCGGTTGTCCGAAAAAAGGATGTCGAAGCCGTGGCGACGCACCATCTCTTCAGCATAGTGATGCTCGTATTCAATGACCTTATTCAGGTGTGCGCTGTTCTTCAAAAGCCAAAGGCCCATGTTGAAGCCATGCTTCGGGTATACAATGCCATAAGATGGCGCCGTATGCTTTTTTAGCTCAGGAAAGATTTCTCGGTATAGTGGCGCATATGAATCCGTAACGGCAAGTTCCACCTGGGCCCCTTGCCGCAAGAATTCCTTAATGACAGGAACACAGCGGGTCGCATGCCCCAGCCCCCAATCCAAAGGCGCCACCAGGACTTTCACTACTTGGCCTCCAGCCAAATGTTCGCCCAGTCCCCGTGATCGCAATCCTTATTTCCACCCTGTTCCAGCGAAAGCTGCAAACTCTGGACTCCAGACACATCTACTTCTAGGACCTGCTTCTGGGTAGAATACATCTTGTTAGAACGGAACAGTTCACGGCCATCACCTTTTACCACAAAGGTGGCGCCATCGCCGCAGGCACTTTCATCGTCCAAACCTATAACGCCATGAAGCATATTGAAGGCGCCTGCAATATCGTATTCGAGACTTGCATCGGCATGGCTCCCTATTCCATAGCGGAATGGTTCCTTGTCAAGAGTAATACCATGATGGTCTACCGTCTGGTCCTTCTGCGGGTTTCCCCAATCCTGATGGAAACTCTTCATGGGAAGCTCAGAAACCAGGGCAACACCCTCCCCCTTTACAAACAGGTCCCTGTACAGGGTCAAGGTGTCGGCATCGGGCATCAGGCACCACATCTTCATGCGATTCAGACCCGCCGTCAAATCCGTAGAGTCCAGCACAAGGCTGTCCAGCATGTCAGACACAACCTTTTCCTTCTCTGGTCTGCCATTTATAGAATAGGAGCAGGCGATAGATTCCTCAAAGCCCTTTTTCAGCTGTACCACAGAGCTGTCCATTGCGGCTACAGCGAAACGCTGGGCATATTGGGAGACTCCCTTCTTAGCGTCAATGCGGTAGATTACCAGCGGATAGCCGAACAGTTTGGGCTCCAGAAGCACACGCTCGTTCTTGTAGGAATCCAGAATCTCATCAATCTGGTCAGTGGTCTTGAAGCCCACCACGCGACTCTGGCGGTTTACCGAGCCGTAACCATCCTGACCGCGCACCAGGTAGATATTTCCACCCGACACCTGATACCACTTGGCAAAGGTATCCGTATCCCAGCGCTTGAAAGTCCGCTCGCTAAAGGCGCTATGGCCAGAAGCCAGCATCTGCCAGGGCCTGGAATATATGAAGATCGAGTTTTGGGGATACTTCTTCAATTCCGTATTCAAGAAGTTCTCTTCGCCAAGAAGCTTGTTCTTGTAATAGAGCATGTTAGCCTTGAAACTAGGGGCATGATACATCATGAGTCCTACAGACAAGGCCACAGCACAACCGAGAACCAGACGCCCTACCCCATCAGGTTTCATCTTGGAGAAAAAGCAGAGAGCGTCATAAGGGCCAAGGGCCATCAAAAGGGCAAATAGTGGCAGAGCCACTAGAACGTAACGCTGGTTGATATCAATGGTAAAGGTTCCGGATACGTTCAGCAAAATGACGAAAATCTGGATACAGAACAGAATTCCAAGAACAAAACCACGGACATAGCGCCTGGAGTACACCAATCTAAACAGGAGCCACGCCGTAGATACCAGCAACAGCACCGTAAAGGAGGTGTAGAACGGATTTTCCAAAATGCCACCGAAGGAACTATCCGGTTTCAGGTTCATCATGACTTCTAGGTTAGTCTTAAGATTAAACCAGAAGTTCTCCAGGGAATGAGCCGCATGTTCTCCCCCCTGGAAATCATAACCGCGATAGGCCGCCATGGTATTGACGGAAGGCCAGCTCACCGCAATAACCGAAGCCACAAACAGGGGCAAGCGGTAAGGCTTTTCCAGGAAATAGCGATAGTAGTAAAGGGCAAAGGGAACAAAGGCAAAAACAGTCTCCTGCCTCGTCTGCGCAAAGAAACCGAGCAGGGGAACCGTCAGCAAGAAATGCTTCCAGGTCACCTTATTGGTCGGCACAAAGGCATACCAGGCCATCAAGGCCGAAAGCAGGCAAATGTAGAGTACCTCGGTAGAAGCAGACCTGGCCTGCAAAAGATAAATGGGCATGCCTCCCAAGAAAGCGGTTGCAGCCAATGCCAGGGGCTCGCTCTTGAACCACCTGCAAAGAGCGAAGAAGAAGAGGATTAAGCTCAGCAAGTAGAAGGGATAGTTCACCAGCAGGGTCGTATCCCTGTTCGGCTCCATGAAATTGAACACCAGGGAATACACAAAACCAAGAGCCTTGCCCTTGAAATTGTTCACCTCGTCGGTACATTCCAAGTTACCGTCTTTCCAGATACCCTCGTTGCAAATACCACCGGTATGCTGGAAATACATCTGGAGTCCCATAGATTCCCAGCTGGTTTCGTCGCTCAACACGCGATGGGAATTTCCGATGTTCCCGAACATAAAGACGGAAAACACCAAAAGCAACACAGCAAGCCCACACAGGCTCTTGCCAGAAGGCAAGAACTCGCGAATGTGCTTCGCGACAAAGGGCAGGTTCACAAAAATTCCAACAACTCCCACAATAAAGGTCGAGAGTATGGCGTAATAGCCCCACTCAATATCCCACTTGCGGGCCGTGGCTACAGAAGTGCCATTGAAAACCAGGAACGCGATGACCAGTACCAACAAGGTGACAATCACCATCAATCCCTGGGGCTTTCCCAAGTTCAAGGACTTGAACCATTCCTTCAATGCGCTTTTCTTTTCGATATTCTTTTTCATAAAGTTCTAAATTCCAGCTTCACACGTTAAAAACTTGTATGGATCCCCTCCCCTATCGCCTTCGGCTCCAGGGTCGAGGATGACGTTCAATGAAATACCCCGTGCCTCGAGACTCGATCTTCTTGCCCGTCTGGAAATCGCTCTTGCCACTACCCAGCTTGGGAAGGCTTTCCACCTTCACCACGGCGCCCGGCACCATCAGGGGCGGAAGCCCAATCTGGCGAAGCATTTCCTTCATCTCTTCTTCGGTCTTGTCACCGGCATAAACCAGCACAATCTTTTCACCCTTGGACCCGTCGGGAACGGCCACCGCAAAATGATCAATCTCGTCAAACAGGGCGTTCTCCGAAATCTTGAAGTCCACGGAGCCAAGGCTCACCATCTCGCCGCCCAGCTTTGCGAATCGGCTGTAGCGGTCCACGATGGTCAGGTAACCGTCCTCGTCCACATGACCCTTATCGCCGGTCTTGTACCAGCGCTTACCGTTGATGACAGCGATTGCCTGGGCGGTACGTTCAGGATCTTTCAGGTAGCCCTTCATAATCTGGGCGCCACCGATGAGAATCAGGCCGTCGCCACCGATGGGCAGTTCTTCCATGGTGTCCGGGTCCACAATGCGGAACTGGGTTCCCGGCAGGGGCGCACCCACAGTACCCGGCTTGTTGCCTTCCAGTACCGTCTTGTAGTCGTCCATGAGCACGTCCTTGGTATTCACCGCCGCCACAGGGGTGGTCTCTGTACAGCCAAAGCCTTCGAAAATTTCCAACTTGAACTTGGTACGGTAAAGCTGGCGTACGTCTTCGCGAATCTTTTCGGCGCCGGCGTAGATGCTCCGCACATGACCGAACATCAGCGGGTGTACTGCGCGGTTCATGCCCCACATACGCAGGAACGTTCCGGTAGCAACCATGATGGTCACCTTGAACTGGGCCACCATGCGGGACACAAGCCTTGCATCTGTGGGGTCGGGGCATGTGGCCACCGGGATGCCGTCCACCAGGCAAAGCATGGTAGTGATGGAGAATCCAAAAGCATGGAACAGCGGGAGCGACCCCAGGAACACGTCGTCAGAGCCGGGGTTCAAGGCGCTTTCACACTGCTTGATGTTACCCATCAAATTGAAGTGGGTCAGTTCCACACCCTTGGGCCTACCCTCGGAACCGGAGCTGAAGATAATCGTCGCCACGTCATCTAGGGAGACCTTTTTGAAGAATCTGAGTTCCAGATACCAGCACGGAAGGGCAAGCACACGCAAGAAGTTCAGCACCAGGGCAGGCTTCTTCAGCTTTTCCTTCAGGTCTTCCATGTAGTAGACCTTGTACTTGTCCAGAAGCTGGTCCATGGGGAGCCCCTTCTGTTTCAACTTGTCGATGAACACACGGGCAGTAAAGATGGTCTTCACGTCGGCAATGCTACAGCAGTAGTCCATGGTCTCCGGCGTATTGGTGTAGTTCAGGTTGTAGACCGTCTTGCCCTTGATGAGGCAGGCCATGTTCACGATAATACCCGGGCCAGAAGGCGGAATCAACACGCCCACCTGTTTTTCGCCCTTGGTAAGCCCGTCAATCATCTTCGCAAAAGTCAGAGAGGCCGCCGCCAGGGCGTTAGCCGAAAGGTGATGTCCATCAGGGCTGTATACCGAGGGGCCGCTACCGATACGCTTAACCGTACGGATCCAGGCAGAGGCCACCGGACGGAGCAGGCGGATGTAAGATGTCCACGCCGTAATGGAAAGTTCCTGGACGGCCCGCTGGACCGTAACCGGGCTGGAATCCAAGGGAAGTTCCTCACCAAAGGCCACCGAGATAACGCGGCCCTCACTATGGATTAGATCCTTGAAGCCAGCACCAGCCATGGAGTAGCTACTCCCCCACAGACCCTGCACATAGAACGGCAAGAGCTTCAGGTGACGCACGTCCTTGATGGCAGCAGAGTAATCCAGACGGAACCGGCTCATGTTGCCCGTGGCGGTCATGGTGTTCTCGGGGAACATCACCACAGCCTCGCCACGGAGCAGGGCCTCCCGGGCCTCCTTCATGGCAGATTCCGGATGGGCAATGTCCAGGTCGATGGTCCGCATCTGCGAAAGAAGTAGCCGCACGTACCACTTTTCAAAAGGCCGTCTAGTAATTACGAAACGCAGGGGACGGGGGCTTGCCATCTGAATCATGGCCCAGTCTACATAGGAGATGTGGTTACCCACCAGAAGCACGGGACCTTCCCAGGGGATACGCTCCACGCCCGACACCAGGAACTTGTAATGCACAGAGAGTACTGAACGCATCAGCTGGCGGAGTAGCGTATGGGGCATGGCCATCAGGGCCCAGATGGTACCGCCCAGGCAAACGATTCCCAGAATAAAGAACAGGCTCATCCGGTCCAGATTCAGGAACCGGATAAGGACCACCGCCACGATTTCAAAGAGCAGGATACAGAGGTTCTGAACACCATTGGCCACCGAGAGCACGTGGCCTGCCGACCTGGGCTTGGTATGGTAAAGCAGCATGGAGAACATGGGAATCATGTAGATGCCGCCGCAGAAGCCTAGCAGGGTAAAGGCAATGGCGTTATAGGGCCTCGGAATAAAGGGAATCAGGAAGATAAGGATGGCCGCCCCGGCGGTCCCCATAGGGATAAGACCTGTCTCAATAAAGTTCCTGGACATGCGCATGGCAAAGAAGATGCCCACCACAAGGCCCAAAGCCGTACCGAAGATAGCGTAGTTGGCCAAAATGTCACGGTTAAAGAGCGAACCCGAACCGAACAGGTCCTGGATGATGAACACCAGCAGGAATATCATGACCCAGAACATGGAAAGTCCAATAATGGACTGACGGAGCGCCCGGTTCACCCAAAGTTTGCTCAGCTTGCGACGGGTAAACAGCAGGTTCCAGTAACGCCTCCAGGGGAACTTCAACTCGGCATCGTAGGCACCGATAGGCGGCAGACCGAAACTGAACAAGATTCCAAGCAATTCCAAGGCGATGAG
>CACZII010000178.1 GCA_902781185.1 Fibrobacter succinogenes | reverse complement strand
CGTGCGTGGCTTATCTACAATAATACGGGTCGCTCCAGACATGGCATCGCCCGTAACGGTAACGCCATGGACCATATGCCTTGGCTGCGTCGTTTTCGTTTACAAGCATCAGGCGGAGCGTAGTGTTGCTTGTGGGCTTGTATTCTAGGCCTACGTCGGGAAGCACGAATTGTACATTACCTTGCTGAACGTCTTCTCTGGCAATGGGCGTGCCAAAATGCAGGTTGGAGTAAAGGGGCATCCATAGTCCCATGTTTGCGTACAAATGAAGCTCTGGCGAAAATTCATAGGCCAGGTAGGTAGCTCTGCTGTGCAAACGTACCGAAGCTTCCGCCAATGAAACTGACGGAATAGGTGTAGGCTACGCTTAGGGCGGGGTCGAAGGTCTCGTGCCGCAGCAGACGGTTCGGGTCAAAATATTCGTTGTTCCAGGGGATTCCGCTGGTCTCGTAGATATAGACGGTGTCGACGATGGTGTCGGGAACTGCCGTGGCGACCATGGCTGAATCCGCTCTCGTGGGAGTCTCCGCAAGGGCGAATGCTGCTATGATAAGCACAATGACAAACACTAATCGCATGTCACGAATATAGTTTTTAAATGATGGCAAAAGCTAAACGATTTCGTTCTTGCCGTTCACGTGGACCACGGTGGGCTTCCACGTTTTGGCTTCGGCTTCGCTCATGCTGGCGTAGGCCACGATAATCACCAGATCGCCGGGCTGCACAAGCCTTGCTGCGGCGCCGTTCAGGCAGATGACGCCGGAACCTGCAGGCCCCTCGATGACGTAGGTGTCCAATCTGTTGCCGTTGTTCACGTCCAGTACGCCGACCTTTTCGTAGGGGAGGATATTGGCCGCGTCCATCAGGTCACGGGCAATAGTGATAGAACCCTCGTAATTGAGGTTCGCGTCGGTAACGGTCGCACGGTGAATTTTGCTTTTGAGTAATTCCAGCTGCATGGTTGTGCGCTTAGAACTTCATCAAGAGGGCACCAGCCACGCCCTTGTCGGGAGTGGGGAGAATGCCAAAACTGAATCTGTTGGCGTCGGGGTTGCTGTCCCACTGGGTGTCGAAGAACGCATCGGCAAAGGACCAGATGTGTGCGCCGACTACGGGGAGCAAGAAGTAGAACCAGTTGGAACTGCCGCTTGTGGCCATGTAGATCGTGGCACCGACGCCGCCAACCCAGAGGGCATCCATCCAGATGGCCTTCATGGTCTTGTCAGTCTTCCACTGATAGAAACTGGGGAGGAACAAAGAGACGTAGGCGTAAGCCTGATCGCCAGAATGGTTGCGGTAAGAACGGTCGATGTCGGCATCTTCCATGCCTGCGGAACGTTCATCCAACCATTGGTCTTCGGTGACACCGAGCTTTTCCCAGGGGCGCTGTAGGTATTCGGAAAGGCGGACACCCAGTTCGACCAGGTGTGTTAGTTTTTCACGGGAAATACCTTCTTCTTTTGCCTGCTGGAATTCCCACTGGGTAAGGCCCATTTCTTCGTACTTGAAACCTTCCCACTGGTCTCCGCTTGCGGTAGCGCTTCCGACAGAGCTGTCGGATTCTTCGTCTGCAGAGAGGCTGGACTCGTCACTGGCATCGCTGGACATATCGTCATCGTCAAACTGAGCGAAAGCCATAGAGCCCGCTATCAGTATCATCGACACAACTTTCCACCACTTTGCCATTCTGACCTCTTAATTCCATTCCTTTTATGCCGGGGGAGGGAATCGAACCCTCACACTCTCGCGAGTACCGGATTTTGAGTCCGGCGCGTCTACCAATTTCACCACCCCGGCGAGGGTGTTAGCCCAAATATAGAACACTTTGGCCCTTTTTGTAAGGGAATTTCGTAAAAAATGCGTTTTTTGAGGGAAAATCACTTTTTTTGCACGGCCTGGAAATCCATCTTCAGGGGGGCGAGTTTTTGCGCTCCGAAATCTAGCGCGGCCTCCTTGGAAGGGAACTTTCCCGTTTGGACCAGGTAGAGCGTCCTGGATTCGCCGATTCTTGTCTCGATGCGGCTTTCCAGCCCCTGCTTTTGCATGTTTTCTGCCAAAAGCTTTGCGTTGGCCTCCACGCCGAAGGCCCCCAGCTGCAATGTCCAGTAGGGAGCGCCGTCGGGAATCTTGGTTTCGGGTTTAGGAGCAGGCTTGGGGGCAGGAGTTGGAGTTGGCTCGACCACGGGGGCCGGTGCGACCGGTTTTGCGGGTGTCGCAGGTGTTGCTGCAGGTGCCGTAGATGTCGCGGCGACGGGTTTGGATTCGGGAACTGCCGCTGGGGAGGCTTGCGCGGGCTTAGTTTGCGCGGGTTTAGCCTGTGCCGTCTTGTACAGGCTGGAGTCCTTGACAGTCTTGCATTTTGCGTCTAGTTCCTGGTGTGGCTCGCGGGAAAGTACCGCGGAGCATACTTTTTGCAGGACTACGGCTTGCTCCAGCTTGGAGTTGTCGATGGCCTGGACCAGGATTTCGGCGGCCCTGGCATTCTTGCCCATGTACAGCATGAACTGTGCCTTGGTGAGGAGCATTTCGGAATAGACCGGCTTTTCGGGAGAGGTTGTGTTGATGAGACTGTCCAGGCGGTGCCCTGCCACCTTGAAGAGTTTTGAGTTCCCGGTCTGGGAAAGGGCGAGAATGTCCCATAGGTAGCATTCGGCACGGACTGAATCGGGCTCCTTAGGACAGGCGACTTCGTAGGCTTTGGCGGCTTCTTCCCAGTTGCCGGCCACATAGGCCTTATGGGCGTCGGCAAGAGTCTGCGCAAATGAATTTGTGCTTAAAAATGCGGATAAGATAATCGCAGCCGTGCAGGCCTTCTTAAACTTCGTTATAAGCTCCACATTCCACATTTCACATTCCACATTTCACACTTAGGCTAACGTTCCCCGGATTGTCCAGCCTCTAATATCATCTAATTTAACTTTCACGTAGTCGCCTGGCTTTACGATACGACCGTCTTCGGGCTTGAAAACCACCTTCTTGAAGTTGTCGGTGCGGCCCCGCAGTTCCGTCTCGTCGCGCACGGAGTTCTTTTCTACCAGGAGTTCCTCGGTGCGGCCGAGCATCATCTGGTTGCGCTTGAGCGTGATGGCGTTCTGCAGTTCCACTAGGCGCGTGTGGCGCTCGTTCTTTTCGGCCTCGGTGAGCGTCTCCGCTTCCTTGTACGATTCCGTTCCCTTGCGCGGGCTGTAGATGAACATGAAGGCGGAGTCGAACTGGCACGTTTCAAAAGCCTTGAGCGTCTGTTCGAAATCTTCTTCCGTTTCGCCCACGAAACCACAAATCACGTCCGTCGAAATCCCGTAAAACGGGTCCTTGCTGCGCAGCTGCTCGATAATCGAGAGGTACTGCTCCATGTTGTGCTGGCGGCGCATCTTCTTGAGCATTGCATCGGAGCCGCTCTGGATAGGGATGTGCGCGTAGTGGCAGACCTTCGGGTTGTTCAGCAGCACGTCGATGAGTTCGTTCGTGTAGTGCCTCGGGTGCGGGCTCGTAAAGCGGATACGGCGGATGCCCCCGATTTCAGAAACCTTCGTAAGCAGGTCCGCAAAGTTCCCACCTTCCGTCTTGTAGGCGTTCACCGTCTGGCCCAGCAGCGTCACCTCGGTAATGCCCTTGTCGGCCGCCTTGCGGACTTCGGCAAGAACATCTTCCATGTTGCGGTACTTTTCCGGCCCGCGCAGGTACGGCACAATGCAGTAGCTGCAGCGCTTGTTACACCCGCGTTGTATCGCGACGAAGGTCGTGAAGTCATTCTGGAGTTTTGCGTATTCGCCCAGGTAGTTCTCGCTTAGGTCCTCGTCGATGAACATCTTGTGGTGCGTCTGGTGCAGCGGGCTCTGGGCGTTGCCCAGCAGCAGTTCCGGAATTTTCTTGTACTGGTCCGGACCTACGATGTAGCTCACGTTGGGCAAACGCTTCAAAAGTTCCGGTCCACGGTTCTTTGCC
>CACZII010000177.1 GCA_902781185.1 Fibrobacter succinogenes | reverse complement strand
AAAAAAAGAGACTAGAATCTAGGGATTAGGGGCTAGAAAAAAGCGTAAAAAAAGCCTACAGCGAAAAGACCCGCTTGATGTCGTCCACCCGCTCCGTGATCGTGAGGGCGAGCTTTAACAGCACTGCCGCCTTCTGGGGAGCAAGCCGGCCCGCGCAAATGCAGCCGGGAGCAAGAGTCTCGTTGAGGGTCACCAACCCGTGATGGGTGCGGCTGGCAATGACCACAGGGATGTCTATACGTTCCAGGACCTTGGCCCAGGCCTGGCTGAATTCTCCCGAGCCTGCCCCAGCAATCACCAGGCCATCCGAAACGCAGGAGGCGTATTCCAGGACCTTCGGGTTTGCATTTACCGTAAAGTACACCACGTTCACTCGGGGCAGTTCTTCAAGTTTCGAAACGTCGAAAAAGTTCTGCTCCTTGAGGGCGTTCCAGTTGGAACCTTCGCCGGGACCGTCCACCCCCATGGCGTTTATGGCCGAGGCGCTACATTTCTGCACACTGCGAGCGTCAAAAAGCTCCCCTGCAAAGAACACCCACACCAGATTCGCCGGAGGGTCATCATCGATGGCAAAGCCCACCGCCGCCCGAACCGCTCCCAACAAGTTTGCGGGGCCATCAGGATTCTTCGCCGTAGCGGGCTTCATGGAACCCGTCAAGACCACAGGCTTTTCGCACTTGACTGTAAGGCTTATAAAGTAGGCGGTCTCGTCCATGGTATCGGTACCGTGGGTCACCACGATGCCATCTACCGTTTCGTCTTCTTGCAGTTCCCGAATACGGTTCGAAAGCTTAATCCATAGCTTGTCTGTAATGTCGTCGGAATTCACGTTGCAAATCTGCTCCGCCGTAACGTCGGCGTATTCCGAAATCTCGGGCACGGACTTGACCAGGTCTTCGGCAGAAATCTGCCCCGGAACATAACCCGTAGTGGCCAAAATTGCAATTCGCTTCTTCGACGACATAGACTTAAACTCTTTTGGGGTTACAAAATTACAAACTGCGCAGGCTTGTTTATCGTTTCCGTCCGATATCCAGTAAAATAATCGGGCGCTCTCCACGGACCTTGTGCCCAAGGACATCCACCTTTACACCGCTTGTTGCGCCACCTGCACTGCGGGCCTTGCGCACGGGCCTTATGGCCGTTGACGTTTCACCGCGAAGCGCCACGGCGATGCTATCGAGTATGGGCTGTTCCGTTCCGTCCGTATAGTCCTGCGAAACCTCCCACACCAAAATGCCAGCGTAGTTATTCTCCTTGACCCAGCGGCTCTTGATAGCTGCGGAATGAGGGTCTTCGAAGGTGGCGAACTTGTTGTCGCCGACAGCGTAGGGTTCCATGGACACATCGTCAAAATGGAATGTCCAGCCCTCCTGTGCGACAATCTTGGCGTAGCTTGTATAGGTTCCCTTGGTGAAGTCAGTCCCAGGCCCTGTCGCCCCGTCAAAAACAAAACCGAACATCGGGATGCCAAACACCATCTTGCTTGCGGGAACTCCCCTACCGGCCCAGTACTGCGCCGTCTGTTTCCACGACCAAGTGGTCCATCCATTGCTTACGTTCGGGTATAGCGGCGAATCAAATCGGGCCTTTTCATCCCAGTCGCCGGTAATGTCGTAGGTCATGAACCCGAGCCAGTCCAGGTTCTCCACAAGGGTTTCCGCATTGAAATGCTTGCCGTTCCAGTCGCTGCAAGGGAGCGCCGCCGAAAGGGTCTTGCCCTGAGGGAGGGCCGCACGGAGTTCCGAAATCAGCTTGTCGAAATTTGCCGTCTGGGTTTCATTTTCGGGAGTTTCCCAGTCCATATCGAGACCGTCTAGGTCGTGGGCTTTGACAAATTCCATCAGGGCGGCAACGAATTTGGCGCGCAGGTTGTCGTCGGCAGTGACCGCGGCAAAATTTTCGCAGAGACCACCCCCGCCCAGCGAAAGCACCACCTTCGTACCCGCCTTGTGGGCAAGCTCCACCATCTTGTCCAGGTCGGTAGGGTCATCCACGGCGTCACCCCGCAAACTGCCGTCCTCGTTGGGCGAAACAAAGCTCCACAGCACGTGGGTAAGCTTGGCGTAGGGCACCTTGTCCACCGTATAAGACGGCGACACCCATTTTCCCCAGTCGGGGTAATAACCGACAAAGAGCGGTTCGGCCCATGCAACGGTCGCCCCAGCAAGGGCAAAAAGCATGGCAAGGGCAAACTTCACAACTAGGGCGTTCATTTGTTTCATTTCAGGCTCCTCGATTTGAATATACCCTTTTTTATGGCAGATAGTTCCTTTCCCCTCAAAAAAAGGAATGGATGCATCACGCATCTTGGGACTGTTGGCGATCCGCCTAGGGAGCCTTTCCCGCCTTCTTGAACTTTTCGCGGATGAGTTGCAAGTCGTGCTGGTACGGGATCCGCTTAAAGTCCTCGAAGGCCCATGCCGTAGGGTGAAACTCTCCCTTGGCGTATGTCAAGAGCATATCCAGCCACACGCCACCTCCGGCATAAAGCTTGAACGGACCCCGCTTATAACTGGGGAGCACCACCTTGTCCAGGTCCATGTAGCCGATGTCAATATTCACCCGCCGCATCTCAGGGTTCTCCGCTGCCGCCAAGGTCAGTTCCAGAGCATTGCTCCGCTCCTTCTCCTGTGCGATAGTCTCAGGTGGGATTTCCTTCTCAAAAGACACCACACCGCGGTAAAGGCCCTCCCCCATCTCGGGAGCGTAATAGGGCGTGCGATCAAAAGCGAACAACTTTCCCTTGTGGCGGATTTTCCCCCAGGTGCGTTCCAGGGCCTCCAGAACTTCGGGCCTCCATTCGGCCCCCTGCTGCAGCACAAAGGCTATCAGCTGCGCGTTCTCTGAAAATTGCGACGCTTTCATCAGGTCCCCAAGGCTACTTGCCGTTGTAGCGTTCCATGCACTTTTCCATGCCAAGTTTGAAATAGCATTCCACCAAGGCCGGGACCTTCGCGATGGCCTCTTCGAAAGCGGGGCGGTCCTCCGGCGGGAACTTCGCCAGCACCCAGTTACTCATGTCGAATTTCGGAGGGCACTTGCCCACCCCAAAACGGACCCGGGGGAACTTGTCGCCAATATGCTCAATGATGTTCCTGAGCCCATTCTGTCCGCCATGACTTCCATCCTTTCGGCACCTAATGCGCCCCACATCCAGATTGATGTCGTCGCTAAAGACCAGCAAATGGTCCGCCTTCACCTTGTACCAGGTCATCAGGGCCTGCACCGACTCGCCGGAAAGGTTCATGAAGGTCTGGGGTTTTGCCAGCAGGCATTCTTCCCCTGCAATATTCACCTTCATGGTAAGCGCCTTGTGCTCCGATTTCCAGTCCTTGTTCGGGTCGGCCAGCTTTTCAACAGCCATAAAGCCCGCGTTGTGGTGGGTGTTGGAGTATTGCGTACCAGGATTTCCGAGACCGACGATAATGTACATACTAGGTGTGGAATGTGAAATGTGGAATGTGAAATGGTTTGGATTAGAAGTTAAAAATTTTTATGAGTAGGGGGAAGTCTCCCCCTCGCTTCATCCCCGACTACAGTCGGTATTCCGCTACCCCTTCTAGCGGGGGCACCTAGAGCCTGCCCCGGACTTGTTCCGAGGCAACACCCCGACGGCAAGCAAAAAGAACACCTCGTGAACACTTTGTTTCAATGGGTAATAAAAAAGTAATAAAAGCAACTGCGAAAACCGTCTTTTTTCGCATTCTCATTTACTATATCTCCAGAACAAATTCACAAAAAACTGAAGGGCAGCTCTAAAAATTGCTTTGAAGAGAAAATTTGAGCGAAACTGCGCGATGCGTTGCAGTCAAATTTTTGAAAATGAATTTTTAGAGGTGACCTAAAAAAGGAGCATCATGTTATCAAAAAAAATCTTCCTCTCTGCCGCTCTCGTATCCATGGCCGGTTTCGTAGCCTGCGGTGACGACAGTTCCTCCAACTCCGGCGATGGCAAACTTCCCGAAAAGGTTCCGACTCTTGAAAAGGCTCTGAAACTGCCCTGCGACGAAACCCTCAAATGCGAAAAAGTCTTTGTCGAAGAAGAAAACATCAATGACTACTTCCAGTGCGACGGCGAGCGTTGGCAACCTATTACGGACCCCAAGTTCAAGGACCTCTGCTCCACCAAGGAAGAAGGAAGTAACTCCGAAGGTACCGAAGAAGGCAGCAACAACGACGGCAACTCTTCCGATAGCAATGGCAGTTCTTCCGATAGCGAAGGCAGCTCTTCTGACAGCAATGTCAACTCTTCTGACAGCAATGCCGACTCTGCCGACAGCAATGACAACTCTGCCGACAGCAATGACAACTCTTCCGATAGCGCAGAAAACAGCAATTGCATAGACAAGAGCCAGTGCGACGCCATGGTCAAAAGTGACATATCCACCTGGCACTTTATCCGTGCCGATGACTTTGGCCGACCAAGTGTTTATGTGTATTCTGTTGCGGATAATGGAACAGACTTAATCATAAATATTGACGGCGACGAAAAATCCTATTCCATGTACAACATGTCCAAAGAAATTGGCGTAGAAATGGCTTTTAGCGCAGCCAAGTCTACCTGTAACAGCGGC
>CACZII010000176.1 GCA_902781185.1 Fibrobacter succinogenes | reverse complement strand
GCAAAGCTTCATAAGTCCTCAAATTTCGGCAAATTTAGCTTTCCCGAAGGTTTATCCCTAGGCTGTGAAATAGAGCAAAAAACTTACAATTTGCTCACAAAACTGGCGAAAAATTTGGATTTTCGGATTTTTTAATATAGATTCAAGATATGGAGAAATTTGGGTATCTATGCAAGGCCAAAACTTTGGCCGTCCTTGGCGCAGCGTGCCTAGCCACTGCCACATCCGCTTTCGCTGCAACCGCCGTGGTGCAGAAGCTGAACTACACCGACCAACTGCAGTCCTTCTACAATCCGGACCGTGGTTTTTACAGGCCCCAAGTAATTCACTTCAGGCCCGAAGCCATCGACGTAAATCCATATTACAAAAACCACCTTATGCATCTGCGGGCGGAGATTTCCGCATTCTCCAGCAACGCCGTCTGGAACGACACTGCTGCCGACGGACACGGCACCACCCAGAATCTGACCGAGGCCATGCTGAATTCTTTCCGCACCTACCTGGACCGGATTCGCGCCACCAATTCAACTATCATCGTCCGTTTTTCTTATGACCCCTGGTACAACGGAAAGGGCAACATGGAGCCCCCGCAAGAGTGGATTCTGAAACACGTCAAGCAACTCTCCACCGTCTTTAACGAATACAAGGACGTAATCACCTTCGTGGAGCAGGGCATGTATGGCCCATTCGGGGAACAACATACCAGCGCCATTAGCAACCCGCTCTATGTGGGCGAAGGACTTGCCACCCTTTTGCAAAACACCGACGACGATGTAGACGTGGGTCCACGAAATCCCAGTGTTCTTGCTAGGGGCCTGGGTTTCAGCCCGACAACGGAAGTCAACGCCGCTGGCGATACCATCGCCTGGAGTTATAGCGTATCCTTTGATGTTAACCATCCCTACTTCAAGATGAAGGCCGATTCCCTAAACAAGGACATCTACCGCGCCGGCATCTACAACGACTGCTACGTAGGCACCCAATACGACTACGGCACCTGGGGTGGCAGCTGCAACAGCAGTGTCTGTCGTGAAAGAGGTGTCGCCTACCTGGAGAACTACGCCCATCATGTACCATACGGCGGCGAAGCCTGCTCCCCTCCTACAGACAGCACTGGGAAACCCCTATATGCCAAAATCAACACTGCAAAATTCATTTCTTACGAAGGGTTCCGCACCCACACTAGCTACCTAAACTACGAACACACCTGGTCCCTAACAAGGCCGGATGGTGGCGAATGGAGGCTAGAGGAATTCCACCCTCGGGACACCATCGACAAAGCATACGAATCCTACATTGATGGCGAAGGAGTCTTGCAAAATTCGGCATTCAAATACATTGACGACCACCTGGGATACCGTTACGTGTTGCGGGAATCCAAGATGATGGACAGTCTCGGAATTGGCAGTCTGCTACAACTAGACATGAAGATTCAGAACGTTGGCTTTGGCAACATGACCAAAAAGCGACCCGTCACCATCATGCTCCGCCGCATCACTGAATCCGCAGGAGACACCACCTACGGTACGCCTCTGGAACTTAAACAGAGTGGCAATTTTGACCCGCAAAATATCCTCTGTCGAAAGGTGGTGCTGAAATCAGCGTTTGACAACAACGGCAACATCGCCGACTATGACAACGTGAAATCCGAGACCACCTTCGACGGCATCAACGAAGTCAAGGTAGCGACAAAACTACCCGACACCCTTGCTGAAGGAAATTACGCCGTCTACCTCAGGATTTCTCAGTATGGAAACTGGCCCGCGGACAGCAACTACTCCGTGGTACGCTTTGCCAACGACTCCGCCTACTACGACAAGGAGACCGGAGCCAACTATGTAGGCAGTTTCGTACTGAGCAAGAAGGCGCCCGTAGTAACGGCAATCCCCGCACAAAAGCTTGCAAAAGTCGGCAGAACCATCCGTCTGGAAAATCACGGTCAGACCCTTACGGTAACCAACGCCAAGCGGGTCGAAATTTTCGATCTGATGGGACATAAACTGCTGACAAAGGATGTGCAGGGAACGACAACCATTTCCCTGAAGAACTTGCCAAAGACCTCGCTAATTATTAGGACGCACTAGGCTTTTATTTCCCAGGTCGTGCCTTCCTTACTGTCCTTGATGACCACGTTCATCGCGGCGAGTTCGTCGCGGATGCGGTCACTTTCGGCCCAGTTCTTGGCGGCGCGCGCTTCCTTACGGGCGGCAATCAGAGCTTCAATCTTTGCGACATCCACACCGTCGTTCGCGCCCTTCTTGGCGTATTCTTCACGAGGTTCGTCGAGCTTCAAACCGAAAATCTGGTCGAAGTCGGCCACCAGCGCAGCCTTTTCGCCGTCATCAATTTCGCTCTTGAGCATCGTGTTCATGATGCCGAGGGCGCGGGGCATGTTCAGGTCGTCACCGATGGCTTCCTTGAACTCGTTCTGGAAAGCCTTGGCTGCTTCGCTAGTGATAGCAGTAGCCTTGCCGATCAGCGGGTCCGTCTTCTTGTGCAAGCTCTTGAGGCCTTCCTTCGCGCCTTCCAGAGCTTCCCAAGTGAAGTTCAGGTAGTTGCGGTAGTGGCTGCCGATGGCGAAGAAGCGGTAGTCGAGCGGATTGAAACCACGATCCATGAGGAGCGTGACCGTCAGGAATTCGCCGCTGGACTTGCTCATCTTGCCGAACTTCTGTTCAGTCGTACCGTCTTCAAGTTTTTCTTCGCTTGCGGTGCGCAGAAATTCGCCGTGCATCCAGAAGCGGGCGAAGGTCACGCCGTTGGCGCATTCGCTCTGGGCGATTTCGTTGGTGTGGTGCACGCGGATATGGTCGGTACCGCCACAGTGGATGTCAAGCGTCGGGCCGTTATACTTCATGGCCATGGCGGAGCATTCGATGTGCCAGCCAGGGAATCCGACACCCCACGGGCTGTCCCATTCCATGGCGCGCTTCTTGTCCTTCGGGCTGAACTTCCACAGAGCAAAGTCGGTGGCGTTCTTCTTTTCGCCCATGTCGATGCGGCTGCCCTTGCGCAGGTTTTCCACGTCGAGGCGGGCAAAGTCGGCATAGCGCGGGAACTTGAGGCTGTCGAAGTAGATGCCGTCGCTGGTGCGGTAGGTGTAACCCTTTTCTTCCAAGGTCTTCACCAGGTCGATCTGTTCCTGGATGTGTTGCGTGGCAGGCGTCCAGCGGGTCGGTTCCTGGATGTTTAAGCGGTGCCAGTCGGCCATGAAGGCGTCGGTGTAGAACTTCGCAATATCCCAGACGGACTTGCCTTCGCGGGCGGCGCCCTTTTCCATCTTGTCGTCGCCGGAGTCGGCGTCGCTGGTCAAGTGGCCCACGTCGGTGATGTTCACGATGTGGTTCACCTTGTAGCCGTAGTACTTGAGCGTACGGACCAAAAAGTCTTCAAAAATGTAGGTGCGGAGGTTGCCGATGTGGGCAAAATGGTACACCGTCGGGCCGCAACAGTACATGCGCACGGCGGGAACGCCTTCCGGGAGAGTGAATACTTCTTTCTTGCGCGATGCGGTGTTGTAGAACTGTAGAGCCATTTTAGCCTCCGTTAAATGCGGCGTAACCTACGCCAGCCGAGGCCAAAGGTAGCAAAAGCCGAATGGCGCGGCAAAACAATTTGTTGTTTTGACATGGCTGAGGCGCCTATCTTGCGC
>CACZII010000175.1 GCA_902781185.1 Fibrobacter succinogenes | reverse complement strand
GCAATTCCTGCTCTTCAGGGCTAAAACGGGTACCGTAGATATGGGCGAGATCCGGCATAGTCGTTCCCGTGGGGAGCGCAATCTGATAAGTGGTAGAAGAATCTCCCGTACCCTTGAGAACCTTGTCCCAGCCTTTCCAGTCATCCACATCGGGCTGTGCCAGCCGCATCTGGAGCTTTCGATCTTTTTCGATGTACCCCGTAAGCAAGATCTCGTTGGTCTTACTCAAGTCTCTCGGGTCAGAAGAATTTCCCTTATCCCCTGTTCCCACAAAAAACGAAATGGAGTGCCACCCCAGTTCCTTGTTTTCACCATACTTCATGACTCCACCGAACTTACGGACTCCCCCTTCGTCATAACAGGGCCACTTTCCCTGAGGGAGGGTTACCGTGCTCTGACCCGCGACAGGCGTATTCTGGGAATCCGTCCATGTCCAACAACCCTGGCCTATCAAATCAACAGTATCATGCGGCAACTCGTAATCCGGGATATCCTTACCCGAAAGGAACACCACCAGCAGTTCCCCAGGATTCAAAACAGCATTCCCAAAAGTCCACTTGGAGGGATTCTCCCTTGAATCCGTCAAGGACATGCCAGAAAGGTCTATCGGCTCCTGGGAAGTGTTCATGAGTTCAACCCAGCCAGCGTCATCTCCCTCATGATCCTTGTAGGTGATATTGACAGGATCCACCTCGGTGAAAACAATCGGTCCCCGATCATCACAGTCCAGGCACTGTTCCACAGTCTTCGTTGAATTTTCCGAAGAACACGCCACAAAAGACAGCGCTAGCAAAAGCGTCAAAAAAGGATATATATACCGTACCATAGTAGGGAATATATATTATTAATTTGGAAGTAGTTACTCTACCTGCGTTTTTACCTTACGACGGGGCCTGCGGACAATGAACAGGCAGGCTCCAATAAGCACCAGAGTCACCGAAATGGCCTTACCCAGGGAGAAAGCCTCTGAAAACACCAAGGCCCCAGCAAGGGTGGGGACAGCGGCACCCACAGCAGCACTGAAGGGGATAATGAACAGGGCTCGCCCGCGAGAGAACGAAATCTGGGAATAAAGGAACGCTATGCCGTAAGTTGCGATATAGCCGAGGGCCCTAAAATCCAATAGCAGGTTTGCCACCGAAGAAGGTTCGATATGGTCCAGGTCAAAATCCATGGCAAGGCTCTTGTAGAACGCCGCCGAAAGTCCAAAGCCGACCCCCATAATGAGGGAATCCACCATCTCCCGGTCCTTCACGAACAAGTGTGCAAACAGTGTCACCAAGCAAAGCCCACCCGCATACGCCCAAAGCATACCGATGTTCTGCATTGCAGTAGACTCGCCCAGGTTTTCCACAGAATACAAAAGGCCTGCCACCACAAAACAGATGGCCACCACAATACGCTTGGTCAGGGCCTCTTTCAAAATGCAAAAGCCCATCAGCGCCGTAAGCACAGGGTTCAAGACCATCATAGGCTGAACCTGACTCAGATCATACTGAGCCATGGCAATGTAGTAGCCCACCGTAGCAAGGCCTGAACAGCTAATGCCGAGCCACCAAAACTTGTTAGTAATAACGCCCTTGAAAAACTCCCAAGGTTTAGAAGTACCGCCAGTACGCTTGCCCACGGTAGAAACCCCGGACTTTTCCAGGATGTTTCCACAAGCAAAGAGAAACGCGGGGCCGATGGTGAGAAGAAGGAAGAGCATTTGTCTAAAGCCCCTCGTAAATCTCTTGATAAATCCAGTAATTCCCCATGACGCGCTTTACGTAGTCGCGGGTTTCCCAGTAGCTAATTTCTTCGGCGCGGATATCCCAAGGCTTGCCCTGACCTGCCGCCTGCCAACGTTTGGTGGGCTTGGGGCCGGCATTGTAATTTCCCAATACGTACATGTAATCGTCACTGTATTCGGCCTTCAAATCTACCAGGTAGCGGACGCCCAGGCGGATATTCATGTAAGGGTTGTAAAGGAACAGCGGGTCAAAATCGGGTATTCCCTCCTTGGCGGCCACCATCTTGCCCGTGGCAGGCATAATCTGCAAGAGCCCGCGGGCGCCTACCGGAGAGGCGATTTCGAAATTAAAGATAGATTCCTGACGCATAACGCTATAGACAAAAAACGGGTCAATGCGATTGCCGGAATGGAACTTCACCTGTTCCTTGAAAGGAATGGGATACAGGTAGTGCAACACGCCTATAGGCGGCGCCATCAGGCGACGACGATCGATATTGTTCTGGAACTGCCTTGCAAGCCTGTAGCCAGCGGCCACCTCCCCCATCTCGTAGAAAAGCGTTCCGTACTCGTACAAGAAATCCAGACGCTTGTAATTCTTGCGGCGCACCTCGTCGTAAAGGGCGAAGGCCTCGTCGCTAAATCCATAAAGGAACAATTCCCGAATGCGGTTGTAGCGAGCCTGATTATAAGTCGTGTCCGGCTTGCCCAGCTTTTGAGAAGCTCGAATCCAGGCCAGCGTCTCTTCGGGAGTCATGGAAACACCGTGAGCATACGGAATGTCCTTCTCTTCCATCAGCTTGTATTCCGCAAGTTTCAGACGGCTACGGTGAGCATAGTAGGCCAGCGGGAAATCCCGGATGCAATCCAAGTAGGCTTCGCGAGCAAGGGAATCCTTGCCCAGCTTCATGTAAGCGTCACCCAGGAACATGCGGGCCCCGCTTCCGCTCCACAGGAACGGCTCCTTGGCCGCATCAATAAAGGCATCTACGGCCTCTTGCCATTTTTCCTGCTTGAAATAGACGAAACCTATGCGGAACTTTGCCCACTGGCGCTTTACGTTATTCTTAAACCTACGGTGAGAAAGTTTCTTGAAGCACACGATGGCACTATCGTACTTTTCGTTCTGCTCGTACTCGAATCCCTTTATCCAGAGGTTGTTGGCGTTTTCCTTGCTGAACTGGCTCGCATCCTGCAAAAGCGAATCCGTGGTCTTGATTTCCTTGGCGTATTTCTTAGCATTGTTGCGGTACAGCTTCAAGATAGACTGCATCCACAACGGTTTCGCCTCCACAGAATCCAGAAGGAACTTGAACTGGGCAATAGATTCATCGTCACGTTTCAGGTTGCGAAGGGTCACGGCACGCTTTTCCCACAGGGTAATGCGGGTATCCATATCTAGCGTGCTGGGTGGCAAAAGCTTCTGCAGGGAATCTTCCGACGGCGCCACCGCCAAAGCAGGATTTTTAGCCAGCTGGATTGAATCCATGATGGCAATGGAATCCAACAGCGTGAGACAAGCGGAGGCTTCATCCTTAGCACAGGCCATCTTAGCATAGGCAATCTTTTCGGGCAGGCTTTCCGGGGTTCCCTGAACCTTACGCAAGCGCCGGATGGCAGCGAAAGCAGAATCCTTGTAAACCGTAGAACTGGCCAGCAACTGAATATAAAGTTTCTTGGCCTGAGCAGGCTGCTTGAACTGCTCCAGATACAAGGCGTAGCGGTACCTCAGGGCCGCCGCGTCTTCACCCTTCGGATACTTTTCCAGGAACACCTTCAGAGAATCGGCATGGGCCGCATCTGTAAGGCTCGTGTCCGCCATAGCAGCCTCGATACGCATGCGGGAGGCGGACTTGTCAAAGTCGGAATCCTTGGCATACTTATTCCCAAGAGCAAGGGTAGTACGCATCTTGTTGTAATCGCCCAGCATAAAGCAGGTGCGGGCCATACGCAA
>CACZII010000174.1 GCA_902781185.1 Fibrobacter succinogenes | reverse complement strand
GCAAGTTCCGCATCTACCACGTCCAAGCCTGTAGCCAGTCCAGATTCGTAGGCCAGCTTTTGGCTGCGCAGGGCCTCGTCTGCAAGCTCCCGGGTCTTCTTCAAGCTTTCCAGGCGGCCCTTGGCATGCTCCAGCTCGCGCCAGCGTTTTTCCACCAGCAAGCCGATGTTGTCCAGGGTCTGCTCTTCCATACTGGCAAGGGAGCGGTCCATGGCCTTGGCGTTTGCCACCTTGGAGCGGGTCTCGCCACCCTTGAACAAATCCCACTGTGCCTTGGCACCTACGGCCCATTCCGGCTCCAGAATGGTCAGGTCCTTGGTGTAGAGTTCCTTGTAGGCAAAAAGCGCTACCGTCGGGAAATAGTCCGCACGGGCGGCACTCACCGCATCCTGGCTGCGCTTGCGCTCCGTACGGAGCTGTCTCAGTCCCGGATGGTTTTCCCTGGCCTTCTGCTTGATTTCTTCCATGGTCCGATAGCTTTCGGGAGCCTCCACCGGCGTTACCGCCGTAATGTTCGTATCCGTATGGAGCAGACTTGCCAGCGCCATCCGAGCAAGAGACTGGTCCCGCAGAGCATCGTCGTAGGCATTTTCCGCCTCGGCCAGCGCCACTTCGGCGCGGAGCCTTTCCGCCTTGCTGATCTGGCCGCTGGCCTCCAGCTTCTTGGAGCGTTCCAGGTGGTCTTCCAAATTCTTCTTGGTGTTCTCCCGCATCACCGCCAGCTCTTCGGCCAGCCTAAGCGTAAAGTACTTGGTGGCCACATCCATCAAGATGGCATTCTGGGTCATCTCGAAAGCGGCCTTCTTGGCGTTCACGTTCTCCTTGGCGGCATCGTAGGCGGAATAAATCTTGAGACCCGTAAAAATGGGCCAGATGGCTGTAAGCCGAGCATTAAAGAACAGTTCGTCCTGGACCTTCATCCGGAATTCGGCATCATCAATCTGGGATTTTGCCGCATCCATCTGCTGTTGGGTGGCAGCAGCGTATTCATCGGCCTTCTGTTGGGCGATTTCCTGGGCGGTCCCTCCGAGTCTACTTTTGGCGAAAGCGTCGGCCTGGGCTTCGGACAGCCCCTGAGCCAATGCACCGTTGTAGGCCTGGGCATACCCTGCACTAGCCTGGTTATAGGCGTCAATGTAGGCCTTGGAATAGGCGGCAGCCGGAGCCACCGTAGATAGCCCGCCGGCAATGCCGCTCAGGGCCTGCTGAATTTCACCTAAATCGATGTAAATGGGGTCGTTAATTCTCGTAACGCCTGCGCTCAGGCTTACCGTAGGCATAAAACGGGAACGGGCCTCGCCCTGGGCGCTTTCGGCCATTTCCACCTTGGCCTTTTCGGCCCTAATCTGCGAATTACTGGACTTGGCCATTTCCAGCGCTTCTTGCAGGGTAATCGGCGCCGACCAGGCCAGCGCCGCCCCCATAAGAACACATAAAAAATACCTTTCCATAGCCTGTAAAGATACAATTTTTAGAGGTCGGAGATTCTTACAGAAATACGTTTTACAGAGATATTATTTACTACAAGAAGGGGGAAGCCTCCCCCTCTAGCGGGGGATACCCCCGCAACGCCCCGTAAGCGAGGCACTATATTTTCTAAATTTGGGTTAAAGATTTCAAGTCCATTTTTTAACGAGGTTTAACGATGGAACAGACTCCCCTCAAGTATTGCGCCTGGCTCTACTTCTATTTCCTGGACACAGGAAACACGCAGTATATCCAGCTCAACGAAAACGTAAACGGCGAGATATTGCAGAAGGCCGTAGACGAGGCAGTCAAGGTTCACCCCTGGGTGAATTTCGCCCTGGACATCAACGGGTCTGAAATCAAGTACAAAGACGCCGGTACCCCCTTCAAGGCCATCGAAATGTACGGCCCCGCCAACTTGGGCGGTGAATTTGCCGAAGGCCGTCTCTTCAGCGTATCCTACATCGAAAACAAGATTTGGATTTCTTACTTCCATGGACTTACCGACGGCGTGGGCCGTAACCGTTTCTTCGACACGCTGATGTACTACTACTTCACCTTCAAGAACGGCAAGACCTACGATTCCACCGGCATTTGGCTGAACGACGGCACGGTGCGCGAAGGAATGTTCGACGACCTGGGTTCCAAGCATTACGAGACCACGCCGGGCTTTGTCTACAAGGCCCCTCCCGAGGACAAGGACATCTTCTACATGCCCGAAACCCTGGAAATCGACAAGATGGGCAAGGACGCCTTCACCTACGAAGGCACCAACATGACCCGCTACCATCTGAACGTCAGGAGCGACGAGTTCATGGCCTACGCCAAGGCCAACGGCCACTCCCCCGCCTCTGCATTTCAGGCCATGATGGCACGGGTACTCCAGAAGATGTACCCCGACAACAAGAAGCTCTTTACGGCGGCCCTCCCCGTGAACTGCCGTAACGCCATCGGTATGGAAAACACCCACCGTAACGGCTGGACTTTTGCCTTCCAGACGGTGGATCCCAAGCAGTTGGAGCTTAGCGAAAAGGACTTGGGCGTGGCCCTGCGTTCCGAACTGAAGTTCCTCATCAGCCCCGACCAGCTGAAAACCACCCTGAACATCTTCAACAGCATTACCGAAGAGGCCGAGAAGATTCCTGATTTCAAGGACAGGATGGACTTTTACAAGAAGTGCTACCCCACCTTCATCGGCACCTACGTGTTCAGTTACATCGGGCGCCTTGCCGATCACGGCTACCTGAACGAAATGGAAGATGTGTCCTGGACTTCGGCCATCCGCCGCATTCCCATGATCACCATGGTGGAAATCGGAAACGAGTTCTCCATCACCTTCCTGCAGAACTTCGAGACTTCCAAGTATGCCGATGCCATCGCCGAAGAAATGGAACGTCTGGGCATCACCGTAACCCTCAAGAAAAAACTCTCCAGCCGCGGTCATGCCCCTGTAGAATACAAGCGCTACTACGGTCTTCCGGAACCCCAGTTCTGCGAAGACGACCCGGTGGAAACCGACTCCTTCGAAAACCGCATCAAGTGCAAGGCCCTTAAGAGCAAGGTCCGCTCCTCAAGAGAAGCCTCCAGCTACATCGAGAAGGGTATGACCCTGGGCGTCTCGGGCTTCACTCTTTCGGGCTACCCCAAGAAGGTGGCCAAGGCCCTTGCCGCAAGAGCCAAGATGGGCGAAAAGCTGGACCTGACAGTTTATTCCGGCGCCTCCCTGGGCGACGAATTCGATGGTCTTTTGGCCCGTGTCGGCGCCCTCAAGTGCCGCATGCCCTACCAGACCAACGCCGACCTACGCAACGCCATCAACGAAGGCAAGATCAAGTATGTAGACATGCCCCTGAGCCTTATGTCCAAGTGGGTCCGCAGTGGCTACCTGAACCATATTGACGTGGCCCTGGTAGAAGCCAGCTCCATTGACGAAAAGGGAAACATCATCCCCACCGCTTCTGTGGGCGCCACCGAAGCCTACGTGGCCTGCGCCGACAAGGTCATCGTGGAAATCAACACCTCTGTTCCCGAAAACATCAAGGGAATTCACGATATCTACATGACGGAACTGGCCCCCAACACCAAGCCTATCCCGCTAACCAAGGTGGCGGACCGTATCGGAACGCCCTACATTCCTTGCGACCCGTCGAAGATTGTGGCTATTGTGCATAGCGACATTCCCGACTGCGGCATCCCCGAAACCGCCGGCGACGAAGATTAC
>CACZII010000173.1 GCA_902781185.1 Fibrobacter succinogenes | reverse complement strand
GCGGCGGTCAGAGTGGTCTTGCCGTGGTCAACGTGGCCGATGGTGCCGATGTTGCAGTGCGGCTTGCTTCTATCAAAATGTTCTTTTGCCATTTTATTCCTCTTCTTCAGCAGAAGGTTTATCGCTTCAAGTCAAGAAGTCTCAAGGACTTCCGTTAATCTGGAGAGCATAGGAAGCGGTACTCGCCAAAATTGGACCACAAATTTAGTAAATCGGGAAATATTTGCAAGTTTTTTTCTTTGAAATTTTGCGAAAATGGGGAATTTTGGGGTTCGACAACTCCAGATGAGCATAAATAGGCCACAATATTATTAACAGAGCGAATATTGCGTAATTTTGCCTATTTTTCATTAAAAAAGCCAATTTTATACTAAGCAAAGAGGAAATCCAACAATTTATCAACAATTATTTAACTCAAAGCGTTGAACAGGGTTCCCGGTGTTGATTTTTGTAAAATTTTTTGTAAAAAGATTTTTACAAAGTGAAAATTTTACAAAGTTTACATTCGGACCGGCATAAAATTCTTTTTTCAAATAGGGCTCTCCCCAAAAAAGACCGACATAACTATCTTGTGGTTGGGATGGGTCAGCGTTATAGGAGTGTATATGAAAAAACAACTCGTTAGCGGGTTGATGATGGCCGCCTGCCTCTCTCTGTTCTGGAACTGCGGTTCCGATTCTCCTGCAAATACAAATGCCTGCACTGGGGAATCATGCCTCAATGACAACGGCGAGCCCGATGGCGGAAATCCCGACGGCGGAGATCCCAATGGTGGACAAGGCGGAGAAAACAATCCTGACAACAGTAGCAACAGCCAGGGGCAGAATCAAAACGGCTCTAGCGTGAGCGGCACAAGCAACAATAATCAAGGCAACGGAAGCAGCAATTCAGGAACGAGTTTCCCTACCGAGGAGTCCAGCAGTTCGGGCGACCCAACACTTGACGCAAACGGATTCCCAACCATCGAATCTTACGGAGCACCTCCGGCCGAATATACCAAAGACATCAGCGCCACCGCAAAGCGTGGTTGGAACACACGATACTGGGACGCCTGTAAACCGCACTGCTCTTGGATTAGCAACGGACAAGAAGGCAAGACTGACACGACAACTCAAGAATCCTATGTAGCAGGCATGACAACGGCCCGTAACTGCAACATTCACGATGTTGAAGTCCCAACCTTTACACTTGCCGCTTATAAAGACGGTAAGGAGGGACTAAACCCAAATTGGATGGGCTACACTGGCACAACAAGCGCCTGCGGCGCAGCTAAAGAAAAAGGCGTATTCACCTGCACCGATATGGCCCCTATTCAGGTTACCGAGAATTTGTCTTATGGCTATGTTGCAGGAACAGCCGATGGCAAGTGCGGCAAGTGTTTCCACTTACAGTATGATGGTCACTTTAAGGATGAAAAAGAAGGAAATAGCCCCAAAGCAACGCACATAGCTCTTAAGGGCAAACACATGATTGTGATGGCATCAAACATTGGCCATGACGTGGCGGGAGGAAATCCTCAGTTACCCGCAGGACAGTTCGACTTGATGGTTCCAGGCGGTGGCGTGGGTAATTTCGACGCACTTTCTTTACAGGTCGGAGTAGCACGCAGCGACCTCGGTGTAAATGACGGAGGATTCCTTAGCGAATGCCAGAATAAAATTGGCTGGGACAATACCCTAGAGGCTTATCAGGAATGCGTTCTTGCTAAATGCGAACTTATATTCAGAGATTGGCCAAACATGTTACGAGGTTGCAAGTGGTTTGCCGAATGGTATATGGCAGCAGACAATCCGACCTACTATATCGAAGAGGTGGAATGCCCGCAGTATCTGATTGACCACTACATGACAACACTCAACCCCACCAAGGACAGTCGTTACGAATGGCACGATGACTGGTCAACCTTCAAGAAAGGTGATGTACTCGATACGTTGGAATGCCTGACAAAAGACTATCCTAACGGATGTAACACGAGCAAGTATAGTCAGATGTAAATTTATGCAAGGTGCAGCTTTCTAAGCACCTTGCCAAGGAGTTCGTTCAAAATATCTTTGGCATCCTTGCTGCCCAAATAACGCTGGATAATCAAGGTAAGCACGAATAGCAAGATGCCAGCTGCAATGCTGTAAACCAGCAGTACAATGAAACTGGCGCTGCGGACAAAGTCTCCGGCAATGTGGTCAAGACCTATAGCAGCCCCGATCATGATTCCAAAGGCAACCAGAGCGCGGAGCATGTTGAGAAGCGCCGCCCTCATGCCATCGGTGCCGTTCTTCTTGGCCCACATGAAAATCATGGCCAACACCTGAAGGATAGCTCCGGCCGCACCCACAATGGGAACGCTCTTGATGCCAAGCCCCATCTCGGGAGATCCAAGAACAATATAGGCGGGAATAGTGGCGGCAAAGATACCGGTGTTGAGGAGTGTGGGGACCCACATGCGCTCGCAGGCGTAGAAACTGCGGACCAGCACCGCCTGCAGGCAAAGCCCGAGGCTTACGGGCAGATACCAGCGGAGAATCTCGGCAATAGCTTCAGTGGTTTCACGATGGAAAGCGCCCCGCTCAAAGAGGATTCTCACCGACGGAAAACTGAGGGCCCATACGGTGACCACCGCCGGAATCAAGATGCAGAACATGCGGGAAAGGCTTTTCCAAATTTTCTGGTTCAGGCTTACAAAGTCACCCTCCTTAACAAGGCGGGCCATGTCGGGGTAGCTTGTGACGCTGACGGAGAACCCGAAGACGGCCACCAGCGTATACATGACACGGTAAGCGTAGTTGAGGCTGGAAATACCGCTTGTACCGAAGTTCGCACCAAAACTACGGATGATGAATTCCAGGCCGAACATAGAACCTACGCCAAGGGACATGGGGAGCATCATCTTAAAGTAGCGTACGATATCGGGGTGCGTCGGCTGGACCAAAAGCTCGTAATGCACGCCGCCACGCCGGGCGCCGTAAATCTGCAGGGCAAAGAAGCCGATAAAGGCGCCCACCGGCACGCCCCAGGCGAAACCTTCCAGGCCGAAATCCGTGCCGGTGTACTTACCGAGCGCGATTCCTGCCGCACCCCCGCCTACGATGGCCACATTGTAGATAAGGCCAGTCAAGGAGGGAATCAGGAACTGCTTGCGGGTGTGCTGCACCGCCACCAGGATACTGCCCACGAAGATGAACACCTGGCCGGGCAAGATGATACGACCATAGTACGCTGCGCGCTCGATAAGTTCCGGCGTGGCGCCCTCTACGGTCAAAAGCTGCAAAAGTTCATTCATCCAGATGAAGGCGGGAATGACTAAAATGAGCAGGGCGATACCGAAGGTGTTCAGCACGTTGCTGAAGAACTTCCAACCTCCCCTCTCGTCACCGGCCACCTTGTAGCCCGTGAAAATGGGGATGAAGATAATGGACAGAAAACCGGTACTCACCACATGGTTCAAGATGTCCGGAATCATGAACGCCAAGTCGAGGGCGTTTTTTTCGAGGGACACGCCCGCCGCATGGGCCAGAAGCATCTCGCGGAAAATCCCGAGGACACGGCTCAGGAGCATGGATGCGGCAACGATGATGGCGGCTTTGTTCATGGGTTAGTGACTAAAGATGTGGAATGTGAGGTGTGGGGTGTTAAATGGTTTGATGAAAAAATAGAAAGTTGCGGGGGTGTTTTTTATTGAGGATTGTAAATTTCGGGCGTGGTGCTGAAAAAACGGCGGTGGGTAAAGCCGTACCATAGG
>CACZII010000172.1 GCA_902781185.1 Fibrobacter succinogenes | reverse complement strand
TGGCGAAGAAATCGCTTTCGCCGGCCGTGTGGTTCGCTTCAACCGCAAGGGCAAAATGTGCTTTATGCACCTCAAGGACCGTTACGGTCGCTTGCAGGTAGTGGTTGCCCGTGATGAAGTGGGCGAAGAAAACTACGAAGTGGTGAAGATGACCGACCTGGGTGACTTTATCGGTGTGAACGGTTCCATGTTCGAAACCCAGACGGGTGAATACTCCGTGCATGTGAAGAAGGTGACCTTGCTTTCGAAGGCCGTGCGTCCGCTTCCGGTGGCCAAGGAAAAGGTGGACGAAAACGGCAACAAGGTCGTGTTCAACGAATTTGCCGACGTGGATACCCGCTACCGTCAGCGTTACATCGACATGGCCCTGAACGACGACGTGAAAGACGTGTTCATCAAGCGTTTCAAGATTCTGCAGGCTATCCGCGAATACCTGATCGAAAAGGGATTCATCGAAGTGGAAACCCCGACGCTCCAGCCGATTTACGGCGGTGCAAACGCACGTCCGTTCACCACGCACCACAACGCCTGCGACATGACGCTCTACTTGCGCGTGGCCCCGGAACTCTACCTCAAACGCTGCATCGTGGGCGGCATGGAAAAGGTGTTCGAATTCTCCAAGAACTTCCGTAACGAAGGTATGGACCGCACCCACAGCCCGGAATTCACCGGCCTCGAATTCTACGAAGCCTACGCTGACTACAACGACATGATGGTGCACTTCGAGAACATCTACGAACGCGCCTGTATTGCCGCTAACGGTACTACGAAGATTGACTATCAGGGCAAGGAAATCGACTTCAAGGCCCCGTGGCCGCGCTACAGCATGATCGAAGCTATCGAAAAGTTCGGCGGCCTCAAGGTCAACGAGATGAGCGACGACGAAATCAAGGCCAAGATGGAAGAGCTGGGCGGACACCTGGATGGCGAATTCAGCCGCGGCCGCGGTATCCTCGAACTGTTCGAGCTCACCGTGGAAGACAAACTCATCCAGCCCACCTTCATCAAGGATATGCCCACCGAAAGTACTCCGCTCTGCAAGAAGCACCGTACCATCGAAGGCCTTATCGAACAGTTCGAGCCGTACGCTAACGGCTGGGAACTGGGCAACGCCTATACTGAACTTAACGACCCCATCCGTCAGCGTGAGCTCCTGGAAGACCAGGTGCGCCGCGGCCGCGGTGGTGAAGGCGAAACCCACCCGATGGATGAAAACTTCATGCACGCCATTGAATCTGGCCTGCCGCCTACCGGTGGCGTGGGCTTCGGCATTGACCGTATGGTCATGCTCCTCACGAACCAGCAGACTATCCGTGATGTACAACTCTTCCCGCTCATGAAGCCGGAGACTTGCTAAACGATGCATAAGCTGGAATGGCTCATCGCCTGGCGTTACCTGGGGGCTCAACGTAAGAGTCTCTTCGTCTCGCTTATCGGCATCTTCAGTATGCTCGGCGTTTCCATCGGCGTGTTTGCGCTGGTGGTTGCCCTGGCTGCGGTGAACGGCTTCGAAGAAGAGGTCACCGCCCAGATGATAGGGAAGGACGCCCACTTTGAGCTGATGGCCTACAACGGTGAACCCATTACGGCTTACGATAGCCTTATCAACGAAGTCAAGACACGGGATTCTTCTGTGGTGGCCGCTTCCCCCTTTATCATCTACAAGGTGGGCATCAGCTCCAAGAAGGTGAATGACGGCATTGTCATTTACGGTATCGATCCCGAGACGGCGAAGAACGTCACGGACATCCACAAGTACATCAAGTGGGGGAGCTACTCTGTCGATAGCCTAGAAGACATGGGTGGCACCCGTCGTCCCGGTGTGATTCTCGGGTCGGGCCTGGCCAACCGCCTTCGTGTGGTGGTAGGCGACAAACTGGTGCTCCAGACTTTTCAAAGCCCTGACGAGATGATGAACTCAGGTGGCCCCAAGATGATGATGTGCGTGGTGAGCGGCATCTTTGAGACTGGCACCTACGAATATGACGGCAACCTGGCCTACGTAGGAATTCCCGAACTCCAAAAGCTCCTGGGCATGGACGACGCCGTTACGGGCATCCAGTTCCGCATTCAGAATCACTGGCTTGCGGGGGAGACGGTGGAGCGGATCGCCAGTTGGCTCAAGTATCCTTACTACGTTATCGATTGGAAGGCGAAAAACATCACGCTCCTCAAGTGGATGAACTACGAGAAGTTTATCGTGGCGGCGGTTATCTGCCTTATCATTTTGGTGGCAGCCTTCAATATTATCAGCTCCCTCATTATGGTGGTCATCGACAAGACCAAGGAAATCGGAATTCTTCGCAGCATGGGGCTCAGCAAGGCAGGCATTATGCGCGTGTTTATGCTTATGGGTAGCTTTATCGGCGTGGGAGGCACCATCGTGGGCGGCACTATCGGTATCGTACTTTGCAAGTTGCAAGAGGCCTACCACTTTATCAAGCTCCCTGGCGATGTCTACGTAATCCCTTACTTCCCGATTTCCGTACACCTGCTTGATGTTGTTTTGATTTTTGTCATTGGCATTGCCCTCTGTGTTTTGGCTACGCTGCTCCCGGCATGGAAGGCTAGCCGCATGGACCCTGTAGGAGCGATTAGGCATGAGTAGTTTGTTACAAACTGTCAATCTCCGCCGCGTGTTCTCCGAGACAGGCGAGGACCTTGAGATTCTCAAGGGCGTGAACTTTGAGATGGAAGCGGGGGAGCTGGTGGCTCTTACCGGTTCTTCGGGTTCGGGTAAGTCCACCTTCTTGAACTTGGTGGGCATGCTGGATACACCTACTTCCGGTGAAATACTTTTCAAGGGCAAGCCCCTTTCCAAGTTCAACAGTCAGGAGCGGGACATGTACCACCGCGTGCAGGTGGGTTTCGTTTTCCAGTTCCATCACCTGCTCAGTGAATTTACGGCCATTGAGAACGTTTGCGTGCCGGGCCGGATTCTCGGGACTTCCGAGAAGGAATGCCGTGAACGCGCCGCCATGCTTTTGGAAACGGTAGGTCTCAAGGACCGCCTCAAACACCTTCCCCGGGAACTCTCTGGTGGTGAACGCCAACGTGTGGCCATTGCCCGTGCCCTCATGAACCACCCCGACCTGGTGCTGGCCGATGAGCCCAGCGGCAATCTGGACGAAGCCAACTCCGCCATGCTCAACGAACTCATCGGCGAACTGAATGAAAAGTTCAATCAGGCCTTCCTCATCGTGACCCACGACGAAAAATTGGCCGGTTTTGCCAAGCGTAGGGTCGTTATGCACGGCGGAATCATTCAGTAGAAGCTCATTTTAATTTTTTCATTGTTAATTTTAAGCTATGTCTGAAAACAACGGTATCTTTTCTGCAAAGGCCAAGGCGGTGCTCCAGGCAGCCCGTATGGCGGCCCGCAATCTTGGAAGTGACAGCATTACGGTGGAGCATCTGCTTCTGGGCCTGGTCCGCGAGGATTCTGGATTTGCCTCCGAAACATTGAAAGCTTTGAAGGTGAACTTGGCGGAACTGGGGGAGACTGTCCAGCGGGCTCTTACCAACGACGGCGGCCTCATGACCATCGGTGGTGACAACCGCGGTGGCCTCTTGGCCTTTACCGCCCGCACCAAGGCGGTCATGTTCAATGCAGCAAAGATTGCCAAAGAAGAAGGTGACCAGTATATCGGTCCCGAGCATCTGATGCTTGCTATACTCCAGCAGTCCGATTCTCCGGCGGCGGCCACCCTCTCTACTTTCAACGTGACTTTTGAAAACTTTCAGCAGGCCCTAGACCAGCTCAA
>CACZII010000171.1 GCA_902781185.1 Fibrobacter succinogenes | reverse complement strand
ATTGCCATGAGCCTTACGGTAAGAAGCGTGGAGGAGTGGTGACTTTAATGAATGATGTGAAGTGTGTAGTGTGAGATTATTCTTTCCCATTACACATTTCACATCACACATTACACATTGATAGTAAGGATGCTAGTGGTTTGATTCATAGGTAGTCAGGAGAGATTTATATGGCTGAATTTGATGAAAAAAGCGTGCCCAGTGCGGAACTTTCCATGGTCCCGGGTGAGGAACGTCTGAAGAATTTTATGGAATTGGTCCAGGCTGAAAAGACCAAGCCCTGGGAGTCCAGGCTTTTTGACATTCTGGATTCTTTCGAGGACTTTTTGACCTTGCGGCCGGAACCGCCCCAGTCCTGGCAAGACAACTATGCGGCCAGCGGCAAGAAGTTCGACTACCATCAGGTGGTGCTACCTCAGGATTTCCAGGACCCTTACGAGGATGACTTGGGAAATATTCGCAGGCTCCGCGGGGAGTTTGAACGGGTGCCTAGCACCATGGCTCTGGAGCACGAACTGATCAGCCGCAACTATTTTATTTACGAGAACGGACATGCAGACCCTATTGCCGCCCCACGCCCCATGCTCATGCTGGAAAGCAAGGACAGGGATGACGACCAGGAAGAGGAAGAAGGGGACATTACCTGGGACTGCTGCATATCCATTTTCCCCGATGGAAGTTTTACCTCCTATAACCTGGACAACGATGATGAGGAGGTTCTGGGGGAGGATTTTAAGGCCGTTTTCGAAAAACACATCGAAACTCTGTCTAAAATGCAGTTGGTCATTCCCGTGGAAGGTCGGGATTATGGTATATTGAGGAGTGATGCGTAGTCTTTTGGCAAAAGTTTCCCTGGGAATGCTCCTGCTTTGCGGTGGGGCGTTTGCGGCTTTTATTCAGAGCCCTATACCGCCCAGTTCCCAGCAGAACTTTGTCCGGGATACGGACGGCGATGGCCACATGGACCAGATGGAAGTCCGCTTCTTGGGAAACTTGACCAAGGAATACATTTCGGAAATGATGGATAGCCTGACCTTTGAGTGGATTGATTCCTCGGGGGCATCCAAACACTACGTGGTGCAGAAGAAACAGTTTGCCTTGAATCCGGCGAACAAGCGTAGCGTGGTGATAGACTTGAAAGCTGTGCAGAAGGGCTTCCGTCTGTTGACCGCCCTTTCCACCATGGAGTTTGCCGCCTCGGTCTATGGTTCGGCGCTGCTTTACCTGAAGGACGGTTCGGTGTACCCCGTGGCTCTGAAAGATGCCATGGCGCCGGCCATTATGTCTGCCTACCTGAAGAACATGCGTGGCAAGACCAGCGATTCTCTGACGGTGCTGTTTTCGGAACGGGTGCAGCCTGTGATTGGTTGCGGTGCCTTGCTGGAGTACAAGAGTGCAAAGGATGGCAAGGTTCGTAAACTGAAGACGGACGAAATCCGGTGGAATCCCTGGATGAATTCTGCCGTTTTCATTTTGGACAAGAAGTCTACGCCAGATGCGCTGAGCTTCCGGGATTCTCTGCGGCTGTTGAACGGCTGTGTAGAAGATACCAGTGGAAATGTTTCGCCGCAGACGGCGCCGTTCTCGCCACTGACGGGCTATTCGCCATTTGATGTGTTTGTGCCCTCCATGGCGGTGGATGTTTCGGGCAATAATCCTGTGGGCGTGGAAAGCGCGGGTCTTCCGATTTTCCAGCTGAATTTCCAGCCGTTGCCGCTGGAGTCTAAGCAGGATACGGCTTGGGGTATCTACATGGATGTTCTGGGCGAAGAATTTGAGAATGCTTTGCGGGAGTTGCTGAAACTGGATGAGAAAACGCCAATCAACTTGGCCAAGCTGAAGATTCGTTTTGATGTGCGTATTTACACGAACTTGGGAGCCTATGTGGTGGGAACCCGTGCCGACATTGCTGGTGACGATAGCCGCCTGGCTGGCAAGCCTACACAGCTTTCCCTCCGCTGGAACTTTATGGATAACCATGGTCGCCGTGTATCTACGGGCGTCTATATCGCTAATGTGACTGTCGTGGTGGAATACAACGGCAAGGCGGTGTATCGTAACGGGACGGATGCGTCTGCGACTTATGTGTTTGGCGTGGTGCGCCGCTAAGGTTATTGTTTTTCATGGACATCGAAGAGACAAGAATTTACAAGAGGTATCAATCTCTTGTTGATTCGTGTTCGCTATCGAGTATTGAAATGCCGCGGGATGCTAACATGACGGGGGGTGAACCGCCGCGAGTTACTTTGTCTAAAATTATGGACAAGTACGATGCCTTCTGTTTCGATGGCTACGGTACTTTGTACAACCGCGGTGACTTTGTTTACCCCGGAGCCATGGAATGGTACCGCGCTTTGCGGGCGGCAGGCAAGCATTTGCGGCTGGTGACCAATGCAGCCTCGAACACCGATGACTATTTGGCCAAGGACGCAGCGGCCCGTGGTTTTGATTTTACGGCGGAAGAGACTATATCCTCGGGAAGCCTGCTTGCGGATTTGACTCGGGGTAGACCCGTGGGTGTTTTTGATTTTGCGGGGTTTTCTGGGTTGAACCGCATTCGCGAAGCCTATTACATAGGCCGTGATACCGGCGTGAACGTGCTTGCCCAGGCGGGAATCGCTGCAGCGGAAAATCCGGTGGACCCGGTGGTGGCGGTGTCGTCTTACACGGCGACAGACGAGATGTTCAACCATTCGGTGGAAATTTTACGAAGGCCTGGCGGGCTATTGCTGGTGCTGAACCCTGATGCCTGGGCTCCTAGGATTGACGGTACCAGGAGTGCGGTTTCGGGCACTCTGGCGGAACGCCTGCGGGTGGCATCGGGATGCAGGACTTGCTATTTGGGAAAGCCTTTCCCGGCTATTTGGGAGAAGGTTCGGGCTTCGTTGCCTTCGAGTTCCCGGGTTTTGATGATTGGTGATACCATCGGAACAGATGTATATGGAGCCAAGGTCGCAGGCTTTGACAGTGCTCTGGTGGTGGGAAGAAATGTTCCCGAAGAAAGCCTTGCCTCTGATGAGGCTGCATTAGGCGTACGGCCCGACTACTACTTGGTGCCGGGCTGAGGATTGCTTGTAGAATCTTGTGAGGTCGAATCCGATGCCGGAGTGGCAGGTGCTACTGCTGGGGTGGAAGGTGCGGGCTCTTCCACTTTCTTGTCGGCTACGATGACATAGAGGGTGTCGTGGATAACGACGGTGTCCCGCACGAAGACGGTATCGGTCTTGCAGATGGTAGCGGGTGTTGTACCATTTGCAGATTGTGGCGCAGAACTGCTGGCTATTGCAGAACTGGAAGATTGCGGAGGGTTCTTGCGGAGTTCCTCTTCCAGGGCGTCACGTTCGGCCTTGAGGGCGTCCAGTTCTTTTTTGATGTTTGCCTTGTTGTTAGGCCTGCGTTCACGGGAATACTTGCCTTCTAGGGTGTTGATTCTCTTGTTCAGGTCCCGTAGTTTGTCGTATTCCGGGCCTTCGCCTTCTACGGTGGGCATAGGGGAGAAAAAGTCCTTGAACTTTTGCCATAGGGATTTTTCTTCGGCATGGGAAAGCGTGGCAATGCCGAGAACAAGGAAAAGGCTTGTGAAAATGTAACGCGTCAATCGGGATGAAAGCATGCTTTAATGATAGAAAAAAGCGGTTCTGCGGGAGAAATCCCTTTACAATATGCCGCTTTTTATTAAATTTGGGGAACCATGCGGGAGTAGCTCAGTTGGTAGAGCGCGACCTTCCCAAGGTCGATGTCGAGGGTTCGAAACCCTTTTCCCGCTCGAAAAACAA
>CACZII010000170.1 GCA_902781185.1 Fibrobacter succinogenes | reverse complement strand
GAAATGGACCGGAGAATAGACCACGGCATTGTCGAACAGGAACAGGTTCTGGTCCGCGGCGCCGCCTCGAACGTATATCTTGGAGCTGAAATCGGAACTGGCCACCACGCCCGGGAGAGCCTGGATGCTCTTGATGACGTCGGCCTCGGCAAGGCTGGGCATGCGCTTGATGGACTTGGCCGACACTACGGACTCACCCGGGCTGCGCTTAGGGCGGCGCCGCAGCTGCACCACCACCTTCTTGAGTTCCGTGACCCGGGAGTTGTCTCCCCCAGCAAGAAGGTCGTCTACGTTGACGTCACCGAAGTCGGGGCGTTGCTTACCAGCGTCATTCTCGACCGAAGGGAGGGAATCCAGGCCTGGATCCTTCGCGACTACGTCGCTTTGGGCCCTATCGCCTCCATGAGGCTCCAGGGCGACATCTTTTGTGCTTGTCATTCTGGAGCGACCAACGGGAGCGATAGAATCCAATTCATTCTGCACAAATCCGTCGCCCAGCGCCTGGGAAAAGGCACGTTCTGCACCGACGTACTTGAGCTCGTAGCATTTTTCCTTCTCGGCACCGGCCGTGTCGGAATTGGTGACGCAGATATTCCAGAGGGTGTCTTCGGGCAGCACCACGCTGAAGGGCGTGCCCACGGTGGTCTGTAACGCCTCGCCGGACTCGAGAATCTCCACGTTCAGCTTTTCACCGGCGGCAAAGGAACTGTCCTGCACCACGCCGTTGAAGACGATTCCCTGGACCTTGGCGGAATCTGCTGTTGCAGAGCCGGGAACGGGCTGCGCGGAACCGGCCGTCCCTTGCGCAAAAGCAAGAGAGACCGCCAGGGACAGCAAAAAGACGATGTAAGACCAGACTTTCAACAAACGATTCTCGAATTTCGGACAAAAATAGCAAATAGGCGGACCTATTTGCCATTTAAACACCAGACGGGGTTGAAAGTGTTACTTATACTAACTTTTTGCACCTACTTTCCGCATTTGGTATATTTGCCCGGAATATTGGCAAGGACATTGTTCTTCACCCAAGTCCCGCTTGTAGAGTAATTCCACGCCCCCGAGGTAGTGAAGAACGAGGCGCCCTCTGCCAGACTAGACACACTCCAGTTGGCGGAAGAGAGTTTATTACTATCCATCCAAGTTTGCCACGAGGCATTTGCGCTGGCCACCGAGCCATCCCCGCTCGCATTCACCGTTCCCCACTCGCTGACAAACAACGATAGCCCCGCCTGCATGGCTTCTTCTGCGTTAGCACCTTCTTCCTCTATCGTATGCGTGCCCGCATAATAATGGAAGGCATAGGCGGTATTGTTCTTTTCATCTGCAACCTCATTGTCAATGACAGCATTGGGCTGCTGGTCCCACTTGGGGGTTCCCACGATAATCAGGTTGTCAGAGTATTTGCGAATCGTCGGAATGACTTTCTCTGCGTAAGTCTTAATCGTGGACCAAGGCAAGAACCCACCACCATAAGAAGATGTTTCGCAGTTGCCGCTTCCATTTTTGAGACAAGCCGGCTCATTAAAAATCTCAAAAATCACATTGTCATAGCCACCCCATTTTTCAGCCATCCTTTCAAAGAATTCTTGGGCATATGCCACATTGTCATGAGCCTTGTGGCTGTGATAGTCAATGATTACATAAATGTCGTTTTCTATAGCCGTCTGCACGACCTGATCAAGATATTGCTGGTACAGCGTTTTGTTAGTAAAATAGTTTCCGTCACCAAAATTCTCGTCAACACCCATGGGAGCGCGAATGAGTTCTACCTTCAGATTTTTCACAATGTAATCAATAATCGTTTTGTTCCAGAACGACTTGGTCTGGCCAAGGTTGATACTCCAGTACAGGCTTAATCCTTTTACCTGCACTTCTTTGCCGGAGGCAGACCAGTTTTTGCAACTGCCGTAAATGCGGCCCTCGCCCTTGGAGTTTGTCCCTGTTTGCAGCTGGCCATACTGGCTTACCGGACCAACGCCGCTCGCATTTTCGGAGGAAGAAGATGAACTGGCGACCACAGCCGAACCATCCTTTATACAACGGACCGAAATCCTTGCATAATCATATTGGGTGCGACCTACATCGGGATCCAATTCAATCTGGTCGCTGTCAAAAGAAATTTTATACGCCTGGCCGTTGCTAATCCAGAACCTGGCCTCGTCATCGCTGTAACAGCTCCATGTACCGGAATACTCCCAGCAACTCCCCGCCGGGAGTGCGGAAAAGCCGAAGGGGTCTTTTCCGGCAGCAACGGCGATTCTCTTTTCCACCGTCGTTCCGGCCTCGTACCACCCCTTGCTGGATTTCAGACTCTTGCCCACTCCCTCATAGCCATTGTTCATATCGACGTAATCCAACATCGTCTGCCATTCCGAAAGGGTCGGGATATGCCAGCCACTTGGGCAGAGGGTTCCATCTACCGAGGCATACTGGTATATGCGTCCGTATTTATCGCAGTAGGAACTATTTTCTAGAGGACAAGTAGATTTCAATGTGGAGTAGTTCAGGTTCTCCGCCATCCAGGTCTGGGTACCAATAACAACGGTCTTGTAGGTACGGCCATCACGGAAATCAGTAAGAGTCCCTTCTTCTGGTTCGGGAACCTTAGAGGCGCTGGACGAAGAACCTGAGGCCTTGCCTTCTTCCCATACGCCGTCGGAACAGACGAAGACTTTTTTTACGTCATTTACGTAAGCCTGTTCTCCCTCCCTGTTCTTGCTGCAGTTGGGCAAATCTTCTTCGGTTTCGTATTCCTGCATATCAACGGCTTTTTTTGCCTTGCTCCAGCGTTTGCCATCACAAGTGTATGCTGCATGTTCACTCGCGATAAACAATGAAAGGCCTTCTTTCTTAGCTGTGCAGGCAGGTAAATCGTCTTCTGTCGCTACAGAATCATAAACGTCGTGGTCGAATTCCCAGACACCCTTTTGGCAGCGGTAGGCCTTGCGTTCGTCCTGAACTTCGGCCAGGTCACCTTCCCTGCTCTTGCTGCAATTGGGCAGGTCGTCGAAGGTTTCAGCCTGGACAGACACCTCTTCGGTGTCTTTTGCGGTGGTACCACTGTCACTATCGGAACCGCAGGCGGCCAGGAATAGGGCCATCACTGCGGTAGCACCCAGTGTAATTATTTTTGCCATCCGATACATTTCACTCCTCATTCCATACACCATCTTCACAATAAACTGTTGTATGAAAGTTTGCCACATAGGCCCTTTCGCCATCACGCTTCGCCGTGCAATTTTTCAGGTCTTCCTCGGTGGCATAGTAAATACCCATATCTTTCCAGCGCCCATCGTAGCAATGGTAAGCCACCTTGTTTACCAAAGCAATTTCATCACTACGTGAACTAGAACAGACCGGTAAATCGTCTTCGCTCCTGTACTCCTTAGGCTTAAATTTAGCGAGGTCGTATGATACCAGGTTACCATTTACACAGGAATAAAGGTCTTCCTTTTCCCTCACAAAAATCGCAAAATAAACATCGCCTTCGCACTCCGGCAAGTTTGCCAATGTCATGACGGTATCCACATAATAATCCTTTAACTCCCAATATCCGTTCGTACATTCGTATATTTCTTGTTTATCCTTGACTTTTGCCCTCTCCCCTTCCCTGTTCTTGCTGCAGTTAGGCAAATCCTCATAGGTATCCACCCTAAGTTTAATCCTATTAGAATCATTTACTGCAACACCTCCTCCGCCACCGCCGCTACAGGCAGCAAGGACGAAGACGAGAAATAAAAAAAGAATAAGGGTAACTCTCATTTTTGCAATCCTTTTTAATAAAAGTTGAC
>CACZII010000169.1 GCA_902781185.1 Fibrobacter succinogenes | reverse complement strand
TTCGGAATGCAGACCTCCTGCACCAAGAATACGATCATAATAGAAGGTAGGACCACCCACCAGGAATGTTCCGTCGTCACGGGAATCCACTTCCATGCCATCCATTTCAGCATCAACAGCGGCATAAGAAGCTGAGGCAACAAATAGCAGGACTGGCACACTAAAAGAACAAAGAATCTTGTTTAGAAAGGAGCGCATTACCAGATTCTCCTTTCAACATATAGTCCAACAGAGAGCATATTGGAACGCTCGGGCAGTGTCCATACCTGTTCCCACAGCATATTCATACCGACACGATAATTTTCAAGCGAGAGAACTGGCAAATTCAGGCGAGCAAACCATCCGAATTCCGTCTCATTGTCAGTAAGGGTACCGCCCTGCGATTCAAAATGGGGTCGGTGTTTTTCATCGTAATCAGCACGAGTCCAGTTGCAAAGGAATCCTGCACCCAGGATAACGGGCGATACCAGTTTCCATCGATAATCTATCCCTAGTTTTCCGCTGACCTCGTGAACACCGTAGATGTGGGGAATTTTACTATGAGGTTCAAAGTAGGAATATTGGAAAAGTATTATCCCATCAAAATCTTCCCAATAGGCATAACGGGCACCAAGCCCTGCATAGAAGGCGTTATCCACCGCATCGACCAAGTCACCAAAGGGATACTTCTCGCCACCTTCGATGGAAACGTAAAACTTTGAGAAAGCTATAGAATCTGCGGTAGTAAATTCGCTGGATTGGGACTGCGAGAAAGCACACGTCGCAAGACCCAGCACCAACAGAATTAACGTCTTCACCTTTGCCATGAGCTATCCCTTCCGACGCAGAGTCTGGGCAAAAAAGCCATCAAATCGGGAATCAACGTTTGCAGGGAGTACTGGTTCTCCCGCCTTCTCGAATTCGGGATGTGCCTTGACGAAGCGGTTCACCACTTGTGTTGTCTCCATCGGGTCAGGGCTACAGGTGGCGTAGACCAGAATGCCCCCAGCCTTCAATACTCGGGATGCGGACTCCAGTAGCTTAAACTGCATCTCCGAAAGTTCCTTGACAGACACCGGCGTAATCCTGTACTTAGATTCGGGCCGGCGGGCAATGACTCCCATGTTGCTGCATGGCACATCCAGGAGGATGCGGTCAAATTCAGAATTCTGACATTGAGGAGAAAGAGCATCAACGCACTCCAACCGCACATTCGTAAGACCCAGACGGTCCACCAGGTCCCGCATTTTCTCTACGCGGAAATCAGAGACGTCGCTGGCAAGAATGTCAAGCGTCGGTTCCATCTCGGCCATCAGCGCCGACTTTCCACCGGGAGCGGCACAGGCATCCCAAACTTTAAGGTCAGGCTTTAGGTCCAGAAGTTTTACCACCTCGTAAGCAGCGGGATTTTGCAGGCTGAATTCGCCATCGGTAAAAGCCTGCGATTCTAGAATAGGCTTGAGCTTTACGCTATCGGGAACCTGGATGTAACGGTCATAGAGAATGCTCGCCCCTGTAAGCCCAAGCTTCTGGGCCAACGCGGGTGCCGAGACTTTTTGTAGGTTCACCCGGAACCATTCGGAGGGGCGCTCCAGCGTGGACTTTGCAAGAGCCTCGGCATGGTCGGCACCGTAGATGTCGAACCAGCGGCGCACTAGCCATTCGGGTACCGAATTCTCGATGCTCACACGACGTACCTTCTGGGGCGGCAGTGCCGGAGGGCCGGACCTACGCGCGGCGTGAAGCACCGCGTTCACCAGCCGCGCGGAACCTTCGCCAAGGTTCGCCGCCTTAGCGAGCTCCACAGAGGTCGATACGGCGGCATGGTCCGGCACGTCCATAACGAACATCTGGAAAAGCCCCATTTCAAGTACCGTGCAGACCTCCAAAGAGGGTCTCTTTTTCACCAGCGTCTTTACAAAGTACTGCAGGTACAGATGCCTGCGGCACACGCCCAGAGCAAGCTCCATGGCAAAGGGAGAAAGTCCGCTTTCCTTAATGAAAGTCCCCTCCTGTTGCCAAAGCAACAGAACCCTATACGCATCCATGCGCTCTATCAGGGACGGGTCTAGCAAAAGCAAAGTCCTTCGCGGTTCTGGATTCCCCGCATAAAGTCTGCTACCGGCATGGGTTTCTTGCCTTCGGCCTGAATTTCAACAACTTCAAGCAGTCCATCGCCCGTGCCTACGTATAGGCGATTGTCCTTGAATTCTACGGCACCGGGGGCAAGCTTCGGGCCATTTTCGGGGGTATCTGTCTTGCGCAGGTACACCATACGTCCGCCCAACTTTCCATAACCGCCCGGCCAAGGGTTGAATGCACGGATCCTGTTGTGGATTACTGCAGCAGGCAAGTTAAAATCAATCAGGCCCTCTTCCTTCTTCAGCTTGGGGGCGCCACTGGCCTGGGCATGATCCTGGGTCAAGTCCTTCTCGCAGCCTTCCTTAAGTTGACTAATGGCATCGTCCAGGGCTTCGCAACCAGGGGCCACCATCTTTTCAAGCAGGCTCGCCGTGGTATCCTGATGATCAATCACCACCGTACGCTGAGCAAGAATCGGACCATGGTCCATCTTTTCGTCCAAGCGGAACACCGTCACTCCCGTTTCGGGGAGGCCGTCGGCAATGGCCCGCTGCACCGGGGCGGCACCGCGGTACTTGGGCAAAAGACTTCCGTGAACGTTCACGGCGCCGAACTTCGCTACGGCCAAAATGTTCTTCGGCAAAATCGAGTAGGCCACCACTACAAAAAGGTCCGCATCATACTCGCGCAGGTCCGCCTCAAACTCGGGGGCTTTCAAGTCCAGAGGTTGCAAGACCGGCAGACCATGACGAAGAGCCGCCTCTTTCACGGGCGGGGGCGTCAGAACCCGGCCTCGACCCGCCGGGCGATCCGGCTGAGTGACTACGGCTAGAACTTCATTATCGGAAGCAACCAAATGCTCCAAGAAATGCGCCGCAAATTCCGGCGTTCCCATAAAGACTATTTTCATAGTTTAAAATATAGAAACATAATATTATCCTTCTATATTTATACCCATGAAGAAAAGAATCCCAGCCCTACTCCTGTTGGCCATCGTTTTTTCCCAAGCGGACACAATCGCCATCGACTCCACCATGGCCGCATCAGACAATAACGAGCACATGGAATACCAGGACCGAGGTTCCTTCGGCCCTTACGTAGAGTTCGGAAACGTCAAGATGAAGAACGTCACCTACGTCTACAAGATCCACGACAAGAAATACAACATTTCCATCGACAACTCCTATGTCTATGGTGCCTCGGGAAGCATGCCCCTTACGGAGTGGTTCGACATATACCTGATGGCAGGTTACCAGTACCTGGGCGTAAGTCATCATCCGAGAAATCGGGACGATGTCTTCGCCGATTACGAAGCCCTAGCCGAAGACGAATTTTTCGACCCCGCCTACGACAAGGACGATATTGACGGGTGGCACGATATTCACACCGCCCTATTCCAGTTCGGCTTCGACCTGGCGCTGCCTCTTGTCTACAGTTACCGTTACCAGCTCATGTTCAAGCCCTACATATTTGGCGGGGTCATATTCGGGAAGACCTTCTTCTCTGATGATACGAAATTCCTTTCTCCCGTACTGTACGGCTATGCTTACGGAGCAGGTGTCCGTTGCGCCTGGAACAGCTTTTTCCTGTCAGGCGGATTCCGCAGCAGCCACGAAAAAAGAAGGTGACGAGTTCATGCTAGACATTGACACCTACTTTGCTCCTTATGTTTCGCTGGGGATTACGCTGTTCTAATCAACCTGGTCTACGATACAACGGACAGAATACCCTAGTTGTTTTGGAGCTTGCCAGTATTCCACCTTAGCACCAGACATCACATGTAGTACATGGCCATAGTATTCATCAAAATTCGTGGACCAGAATCCAGTCATTTCACCAACATTCTCAAAACTTCCGTCATAACCATTTTGCCATCGACCAGCAGGTAGTGCAGAGAACCCATAGGCATCTTCACCATTGCCTTTGTCCCATCCAGACTTGGCCTTTAGTGCCGTCCCCGCCGTCGCGGCACCATCGGTTGTCGCGTCACCTCCACCCACAAAAGAGATCATCGTCTGCATTTCTTCATAACTTGGCAGGTGAGAACCAGATGGACAAATTCCCTGGACTTTCTTTGATGCGTTTACCGAAGCCATTAAAGCACTGCAGCCGTCTCCCCCGCCATAACCGCATTTCGTGTTACTGGAATCCATGGCGCCACCCCAAGTATAGAGTCTGCCGTACTTACCACAGTTAACGTTGTCTTCTCCATAACAAACACTCCCGTAAGCATTGTAGTTCAAATTTTCTGCCATCCATTCCTGATTTCCAATTTTTACAGTCTTGTAAACCTGACCATCGCGCAAATCCTTCAAACTATTTTTTTCGGATTCATGTTCACTACCAGCCGATTCAATTTCGTTTTCCTCGGATTCATCCGAAACGCTACTGCTAGAAAAACCTGTAGAATTGCTACTGGAAGAAACTTCTGAAACATAGACCTTTGAAACAGAATTGCTAGAACTATCGTCACCACATGCAACAAGCATCGTCAAAAACATTGTCGAAGCAACTGTCCAACCGGTATTATTCAAGAATCTCATACATTCCCTCTCTTTTCCCTTGAATATATATTACTTACCCCCCCCCAGATGTAAAATTTAATTTACATTCAAGAAAATAAAAAACAATAACTTTTTCTACCTTTACCGCCGTCATGAGAATTCCGCTCCAGCTTGCCGTCATTTTCGCCATCTGTATCGCCGGGGAAGTCCTCCACCGCGTCGTGGGCGTGCCCCTGCCCGGCAACATCATCGGCATGGTCATTCTCCTGATTTTACTTTGTACAAAAGTCATCAAGCCGGAGCACATTTCGGGCGTCTCCAGTTTTTTCCTGAAATACCTGGCCCTGTTCTTCTTGCCACCCAGCATTGCCATCATGACCGTGGGCGACGACATTCTTTCCAAATGGCCGCTGTTGCTGTTCCTGTGCATCGCCTTTACACTTGTGACCATCGCCATGGGCGGCTGGGCAACCCAGTTCCTTATCCGCAAGCAGGAATACCGGGAAAATCTGGCCCTGCGCGCGGAGCGACTTGCTAGGAGGGCCGCACAAGACAAGACCGAAGGGGGCAACCCGTGAACGCCATCATCAATTCTCCCCTGTTCGGCATCTTGCTGACGCTCATCGCCTTCGAAATTGGCGTGCTCATCAGCCAAAAGTTCAAGTATTCCTTCTTGAACCCGCTGCTCATCGGCAACATCCTTATCGTCGGGTTCCTGCTGATTACGGGCGTAAGTCTCGAAAGCTACAACATAGGCGGTGACTACATTTCTGTAATGCTTTCCCCCGCCACCGTGGTCCTTGCCGTCAGGGTCCCTCACCGCCATGGCCTGCGTCATCGTGGCAGGCAAGCTCTTGGGACTCGGTAAGGTGCTGACCCTTTCGCTCCTTCCCAAATCCGTCACCATCCCCATGGGAAGCGTCATCTCCGAACAGATCGGCGGCATTCCGTCGGTGACCATTATCGCCATCACCATCACGGGAATCACGGGTGCGGTGACGGCCCCCGCCGTATGCAGGTTCTGCCGCATCAAGCACAAGGTGGCACAGGGAATCGCCATCGGTACGGCAAGCCATGCCCTAGGAACCACCAAGGCCATGGAAATGGGCGAAGTGCAAGGCGCCATGAGCGGACTTGCCATCGGCATCGCAGGGCTTTTTACGGCCGTCGTTGCACCGCTGTTACTGACCGCATTGTCTTAAAAGAACAACAAATTCTACGGTTGAGACAATGCTCTCGCCTACACTCTCGACTTCCGTCCGAGAGTGTAGGCTCACACTGACCGCATTGTCTTAAATTATCGTCCGACCAGGACTTCGCAGAGCACCGTTTCCTCTTCGGGAATCCGGCCCAGCTTCTTGATTTCGGCCACGTAACCCGCATTCATGTTCAGGTAACGGTAGGCCCGGTCGCCCATGATACCGCAAGCGTCCTTCAGGTTCACTGTAAAGTACACCGCAAAGGCGGCATTTCGCGGACTGTCCTCGTCCAGATGGGCTTTCAAGAAGCTTTCCTTATCCAAATTCCCGGCATGCAAGTACAGGGACTTTTTAGAAGGCTGGTAACGGTACATTCCCTGATAGACCAGGGACACGTCAAAGCAGGTCACCCAAATTTTCAGGAGTCCCGCTCCGAAAGCGTTCAGGGTACAGATTTCCATCCAGCGCAACAGCGTAGAAAAATCATCCAGGGAGGCCGTCCAGAGCTTGAAGGGCCGACATTCCATTGTCCCCGGGCCCAAAAAATCATATTCCCTAAAGAAGTACTCGTTAGGGTATTTCTGCGGAGTCAAGGGGAATTCGTCACCTTCGAAGGCCTGATTTTGAACCCTGAAAACCTTGACGCATTTGGACAAGTCCGTAATGCATTCCGCCTTGTGCTGCAACAGGAATCGAGCACGCACCCTGGAATTCAGGCTTCCGCTTTCTTGCATGGGAAGCTCTCCCCTGCTGGAGTAGGCAAACTGAGAGGCCAACTCGTACTTTTTCAAAGCCTTGGACATCACGGCAACCGCCGCCATGGGGATTTCATTCACCCCCAAATCCAAGGCGTAGGCTACTTCTGCATCCACAAAGCTTCCCAGAGGAATCGCCATGGCTCCCGCAGAACGGGCCGAGATAGAAGCCAATCCCACGTAAGATCCCACGTCCAGCTCCAACTCCCGGTAGGCAGCCTCCTTGAAACGCCAAACTGCCCGGTCCAGCACCGCCGTAAAGAACAGCGTTATGGGGGCTTCCTCGATAAAGTTCCCGTCGGCAAAGGCCTTGACAAGGGCCTCCATGCGGGTCTTTTTCAGCTTGGCGTTTTCCCAGGGGTACGCCACAAGCTCGCGAGTCTCGTAGTCAAACTTGTAAAGGTCATCAGGAACGCTCTGCTGTCGGATATAGGCGTAAATTCCCACCGAACGCAGGCCGTCTGCAGAAACGTCATTCTGCAACTGAGTAAAGAGTCGGTTCAGCAAAGTGGACGAGGACTGGGTTATCTCGAACAGGTCCTCCGAGGCCGTCTTCTTTCTCTGGCCAGCCTTCACACCGTTAGTTGCGAAATGTTTACCACTTGCATAGGGGTCTGGCGCATTCTTCGA
>CACZII010000168.1 GCA_902781185.1 Fibrobacter succinogenes | reverse complement strand
GGAACAACGCAAGGCTTGGCGCCCGGTGAATGAGTCCTTGGCCGAGAACCTGCGCAAAACCGGCGTAGAGGTGGGCGTCTATGACGACGGCCTAGTGGTCCGTGGGTTGGAAAACATTACGGCAGTGCCCGAATTTGACGGTGGCGAGAACCCCCAGGTGGGCCTTGCCCTGAACGTGCTCGCGTTGGCGCTAGGCTGCGATGAACCCGTGGGCCATACCGAAGTGGTGGAGGCCAATTTCCCGGGTATCCTCAAGAAGCTCGCCGATGCCATGGTAGACGAGAACGTGGCAGAAGACGGGGGCAATCCATGAAAAAGTCTTTCGAGAAAATCGGTATCGTAGGTTTCAAGGACAAGAGTGCCGACTTGGCCCTGGCCTTGGAACAGATTTCCCTCTGGGCCAAGGTTCACCCCCAGGTACAGTTTTTTGCTTTGGAATCCCTGAAGGGCCTGGTAAAGAAGCCCATCCGCGTGGTCAAGGAATCGGGCCTTTCGGGCATGGACCTGCTGCTCGCCATCGGTGGCGACGGCACTGTGCTTTCGGCGGCTCACTTCGGCCTGAAAAAGCACATCCCCATCTTGGGTGTGAATGCCGGGCGGGTGGGCTTTTTGGCGGAATCCCGCGTAGAGGGCCTGGCTACCACGTTGGACGACCTGCTGGCGGGGGAGTTCTCTACTCGCAACCGCATGATGATCGACGCCGTGGTTTTCGATGGACGCAAGAGGCTCTTTGCACAGACGGTGTTGAACGAGGTCCATATCCGTGCCCACGCTCCTGACCGTATGGTGAACGTGAACGTGGTCTATAACGGCACGAACCTTACGGAATACTGGGCGGATTCGCTTTTGATTTCGACACCTACAGGCTCGACGGCCTATAACCTGGCGGCAGGCGGCCCCATTATCCACCCGGCGACTCCTGCGGTGGTGCTGACTCCCGTGGCTCCCAGCAGCCTCTCGGTGCGGCCCCTGGTGCTGTCCCTTACCTCCAAGAAACTCCAGATTACCTCGGCGGTGGATCGCCCCCTGGACTTGGTTTTCGACGGACGCTTTACCTACCAGATGAAACCCGGCCAGCACGTGATTCTTGCCGAGAGCAAGGCGGTGACCACCTTTATCCGCATGAGACACACCGGATTCGTGGGCGCCCTCCGCGAAAAGCTCGGTTGGACAGGCAAGCCCAAACTGGCGTAGGGGTTATCTGTCTCATTTGTCTTTGCGACCCTGAACTTGTTTCAGGGGAAGCAATCTCTAACTCACATTTGTCATTCTCGCCCTGCATTAGGTGCGGGATAAACTCTGGCGATAATATCCTTTTTCATTTTTAATAATATATATTAAATACAATGTAGCCCCGAATCGTAAGTCGGAAGGGCTAGAAGGGGTTTTTATGCGCAAGGCGTTATTTGCAATCTTCGGAATGGCGGCAATGTTTGCCGCCTGCTCCCAGACGGTGTCAGCGTCTTCCAACGATGACGAAGAAAAGGCTTCTGCTACGGACAGTTCGGATAGCAAGGGGGCTGGCGACGGCTCGTCGGGCTCGGACAGTTTAGAAGACGTGCTGGACAAGGACTGCGTTGGGGAACCGGGCAAGCCTTGGGACGGCACTACGGCAAAGGAATTCGCTTGCGGTTCTGGAACAAAACTGAGCCCCTATATCATCTTGACCGCCGAACAGCTGGCAAAACTCGCCTTTATCGTTGGAGCAAACGAGAAGGAATACGAGGGTAAGTATTACAAGCTGGCCGCCGACATCAAGTTGAACGACGGCAAGGTTATCGACGACAAGGGCGGCTTGGCTGGAGATTCCTCCAAACTTCACAAGTGGACGCCTATCGGAAATTCTAGCGTCGCCTTTGGAATGTAACAGTGGCGGATTCCTGGGTGTATGGAGGAAAGTACACTGGAGGGGTTGTTGGGCTCAATGTTGGGACAATTGAAAATTCAAAGAATTCAGCAAGTATTTCTGGTTCCGATGAGTGTGTTGGGGGAATTGTTGGAAATTCTTCTCAAAAAAAATACCAATATAATTCTGTTCTGAAAAAACTAGAGAATAAGGGTGTTATTTTGGGAAAAAATAACGTTGGTGGAATTGCTGGATGTGCTACATATGTTAATGCGGAAGATTTGAGCAATTCTGCTCCTATAGAGGGCTTTGGATATGTTGGGGGAGTATTTGGAGGGATTGGGTCGTCCTCTAAGAATGATGTCAAGAATTTAAAAAATGAGGGAGAAATTAAAGGATCTCATTTTGCAGGAGGTGTTGCTGGTCGTTGTGGTGGTAATTCATCTATCAATAGCTATAGCAATACGTCATCCTATAGTTGTTTAGAAAATGGTTTTCAATGTGGAACTTTAAGTAAATCTCAAAATAAGGGACTTGTATCAGGCCTCTATTATGTTGGTGGAATCTTAGGAATGGCTTGTTCTGGAACAATCTCGTTATTAGTTAATGTTGCTGATGTTGAAGGCGAGTACGGAGTTGCGGGAATTGTTGGGTCTGTTGCTTATATTAAATCAAGTTCTTTATACAATAGAAACAATGTTTACGGAAAAACATATGCAGGTGGTATATTCAGCTATAACAAAGAAGGCGTAACCAATTCCGCCTATTCCGCAGGCAAAGTCGATGGAGATTCCCTTGTGGGCTTGATGATTGGCTACAACTACAATACCACCATGGCAGATTATTATTACCTGAAACAGGGTGACCAGGAACCCTTCGGTCTAAACAATGGCGGTGGAGTCGCCACACCTAAAACAGAAAGCGAAATGAAATCTGCCGACTTTGCCAAACTCCTCGGCGACGACTTTGTCTATGACAGCGGCCTGAACGACGGCTATCCCGTCCTTGCCTGGGAGAAAGAATAAAAGGGGTTTTAGGGGGTGTCCCCCTAGGCGAGGGGGTGGAGGAAGACGAAGGGAGATCCCCGCTGGAGTTTATCCCGTACTTGATACGGGACGGGGATGACAAGAGTGTGGCGGGGACGACATTCGGCTGAAAACAGGGGGATTCTTCCCCCTTTTATGTTATAATAACTATATTTCTCGCAAACCAAGGAGTTTTTATGGCTGAAATCGGTACACCTCTTAGTTCTAGCGCCACCAAGGTTCTTTTTTGCGGTGCGGGCGAGCTGGGCAAGGAAGTCATCATCGAGATGATGCGTCTCGGCGTCGAAGTGGTCGCCGTGGACCGCTACGCTAACGCCCCGGGCATGCAGGTGGCCCACCGTTCTTACGTCATCAACATGCTGGACGGTGCCGAACTGCGTCGCGTGATCGAGCAGGAAAAGCCCGACTTTATCGTGCCGGAGGTGGAGGCCATCGCTACCGACACGCTGGTGGAACTGGAGAAGGAAGGTTTCAACGTGATTCCCACGGCCAAGGCCACCAAACTGACCATGAACCGCGAGGGTATCCGCCGCCTGGCCGCCGAGGAACTGGGCCTTGCTACCAGCCCCTACCGTTTTGCCGACAGTTACGAGGATTTCAAGAAGGCCGTCGCCGAAATCGGCATCCCCTGCGTGGTGAAGCCGGTGATGAGTTCTTCGGGCCACGGCCAGAGCACGGTGAAGACCGAGGCCGACGTGGACAAGGCCTGGGAGATTTCCCAGACGGGTGGCCGCACGGGTGCGGCGAGCCGCGTGATTGTGGAAGGCTTTGTGCCTTTCGACTACGAGATTACCCTTTTGACGGTGCGCCACGTGGGCGGAACCAGTTTCTTGCTGCCGGTGGGTCACCATCAGGTGGGCGGCGACTACCAGGAATCCTGGCAGCCCCAGCCCATGAAGCCCGAACTGCTGGAGCAGGCGAAGGAAATCGCGAAGAAGGTCACCGACGCCCTGGGCGGCCGTGGCATCTTCGGCGTGGAACTGTTCGTGTGCAAGGACAAGGTATTGTTCAGCGAAGTGTCCCCGCGTCCCCATGACACGGGCATGGTCACCATGATTTCCCAGGACCTTTCGGAGTTTGCCCTGCATGCCCGCGCAATACTTGGCCTGCCTATCCCGAACATCGCCTTCCACGGCCCCAGCGCTTCCAAGGCTATCGTGGTGGAGGGCGAGTCCGATCACGTGAAGTTCAGCGGCCTGGAAGATGTGCTTGCCGAGCCCGACACGGCGCTTCGTTTGTTCGGAAAGCCCGAGCTGAAGGGCCACCGCCGCATGGGCGTGCTTTTGGCCCGCCGTGACACGGTGGAAGAGGCCAAGGCTACTGTCATGGCCATGCGCGAGAAGGTGAAGGTCACGCTGTAGTTTTAGATATAGTGAATATGTAAACTATCGTTGCATAATGCACTAAAATGACAACAGTTGTTTGCCATTTTGAGGGAAAAGTCGCTTTTCCCTCTTTTCGTTTGTAGATTTGCCACTTCAAATCGGGAAAAGAGGTACTTATGAACAAACCTTTGTATAATTTGAATATGTTGACAAAATCAAATCTTTTAACTAGATTCTGATATGAAGTTCTCTGTAGAAAAATTGCCGGCGGCAGAAAGTGAAATTAGGGCCTTGGAGCAATCTCAACAGGACCTTCTCAACAAGGAGTACGAAACCATTGAAAGGCAGGGTATCGAGTTTGTTCGGGTGAGGCCGCTTCAAAGAGAAATCTTTGAAATCAAGTCCAACGAACTGCGATCCCTGTTCAAATACAAGGCGGGCGCGATTGTCGTTATCGGAGTTGTTTTCGTTAAGAAGACGCAAAAGACACCGAAGGATAAAATCAAGCTTGCCAAGCAGCGTTTGAAGGAGATTTGAGTATGCCGTATGTTTATGTGAAGGATTCCGAGGGCTTTGTTTTCAAGAAGAAGGAATCGGAAGTTGCTAAGGGTGAAAAGGTCATCTCCGAGAGGGAGTACCGGAAAAGGTCGGGCCTTGCCCTGTACGAGAAGAAGTTCGGACATGGTGGTGCCCGTGAAAATGCAGGGCGCAAGACGAAATTTGCTTCGCCCTTAAAATTTCAGATTCGCGTTACGAAAGAGGAAAAGGAGTTTTTGTCCTATGCGCGCGACAAGAAATTGGACTTTGCGGCCCTGATGAAAATCGCCATCAGTGCAAATTTGTGAGAATCGCTCCCTGGCAGTAACGCAGGTGACACTCATATTGTTCTAGCAACAGTTGTTGACAAAATGCAAGCCCTCTGTTCGGGGGCTTGTTTTTCGTTTTGTCATTGTGTATATTTGGGGCAATGAAACCGACTTGACTGGTTGCCGCCTGGCCTTTGGCCAGCTTTCTATATGGTATAACAAAAGAGGAAACATGGCTCGCGAAATTCGAGAGACCCCTATTTGGACGCCTTTGGCGTCCGCCTCTTTGTTCGGTCATAAAATTATGCAAGCATAATTTTGCGACGCTCACTTAAGGGCTATTGTTCGGCGAGGATGCTCGCCGGTTTTTGGCCCGTATGGAAGAGCGGCACCCGGAACCTCCGGAAGTTCGTGCCCGCATCCAACGGAATTACGAGCTTTTCAAAAAGGCTTATGAGCGTGGCATGGCAAAGATGCGTGCCCGCGAAGCGGCCAACGGAGGTGATGACCCGTGCTTCAGAATCGTATAGAAATAAACAAGCTTATTTCTGCATCACTCAGCGCCCTTGTCGTTGCGCAAGCGCATGACCGGTTCGCCTCGGTAATAGGAATACCAGTATTCCTGCAACACTCGGCTCCTATGTCATTGCGAGGGGTGTAACCCCGAAGCAATCTCTATCCCGTATTTTATGAAACCTACGGTATATATCCTCTTCAATAGGCCTCGCGGTGTTCTTTA
>CACZII010000167.1 GCA_902781185.1 Fibrobacter succinogenes | reverse complement strand
TTCTGCACGCCCGCATTGCTCACGACGATGTTTGCCGCAATCGCAAGTTTCGGGAAAGAGTCCTTGTCCGAGACGTCGGCAATATGGTGCTCGTATTCGGCGTGGTCAATGGTAGATTCTTGGATGTCGAACCCGACGACGTGCGCGCCCCTGCTCAAGAACAGTTCCGCGATGGCGCGGCCGATGCCGCTGTGGGTTCCGCTGATAAAGACGTTCATGCCTGACCTGCCTTGAACTTGAGGTAATCGCTACCGACGTTTTCCTTTTCCCACTTGCAGGCCATCTTGTACCCGACAGGGCTGAAGACGACTTCGCAGAGGAGTTCCATGACGGCACCCGTAATGGAGCAGATAATGACCTGCTTCATGGTCCAGCCGAAGAACACGTGGCTTACCGTAAGGGCGAAAATCATGTTGTCCACAAACTGCGCGACCATCGTCGAAACGTAGGAACGTGCGGCGAACGTCTTGAAGTCCTTGCCCTTCGCAAATTTTCCCATGCCGTAGTTCACGACGGAGTTGACGAGAGACGCGGTGAACATGGCGAGCGCAGAGCCCAGCACCACGTACCAGGAACCGCCAAACGTGGCGTTGAGGGCGTCGTTTGCGACCTTGGCCGCATCGGGATTCGTGTCGATGTAGCTGTAGAATTCGCCCCACATTCCCGGCGCATGCGAAAGGATGTTGAAGAACAGGCAGGTGCACAGGTTCACGAAGAGGGCGACTACCGAGACTTTCATGGCGGCCTTGGGCCCGAACCGCTTACATATCATGTCCATGCAGAGGAACGAGAACCAGCTGAGCGTAAAGCCGCAGTCAAGTGCCATGTATTCAAACGATACAAGTTCCTTGTTCGCGAGCAAGTTCATGCACACGACGGAGAGGATAAAGAAACTGACGGCGAGGGAGGGAATGTTGCGCAGCAGGATAACCAGGTCCTGCCATTCACGCTGGATATAGCTTTTCATTTTGTTTTTTAAGGAAGGTTAGACAAAGACTTCCGGAAAAATCCTGCAACATCGCAGAATTCTAACGCGCCAAATATAGGTTATTGGCTGGAAAATTTCAAGAGCAGTCAGAAATTCTGCAGAAATTCGACCAGTTCGCGGTTTGTGCGGTCATTCAGGGAGTCCGCTTCTTGCACGGTGTGGTGCTCGTCGCCTGCAAAGTCACGGGCGCGTTCACCGCAGATGTCTACACCGATGATTTTGTGGCTTGCGGCGAGACCGGCGATGACTTCTTTGAGTGTCGCTATATCCAGCGAACCCTGGTCCCAGTTGGTGGCCGCGTAGGCGGGGGAGAGGGCATCTTTGTCGATGGAAAGGTAGAGGGGTGTGGAGTGTGGAATGTGAAATGTAGAATGGACCCTATCGGGGCTACGCCCCTTCAGGGTGACAGCCGGCAATTCGCTTTCGCGGATGAAGGTGACCTTGTGCTGCAAGTCATTGCGAGCATCCGCAGGTTGCGAAGCAATCTCGGACTTGAATTCTTCTGCTAGATGGTCAGCGACGCCGATAATGACAATGTTGTCTATGAACTTGTTCTCCTCAAGAACCTTCTTGACCCAGCCGCCACAACTGAGGATGTTTCCGAATCGGGGTTCCTGCATGTCGGGGTGATGGTCAAAAACCACAAGCGAAAATGGTTCCTGGACCATATCGGTCCAGATTTTGCTCATGTAGTGGTAGTTGCCGTTGTCAAAGAAATGGATTCCGCCTGCATCTTTAATGCCCGCGTCGGCAATGCACCTGCGGATGGTTTCTACGGCCTCGTCATCGCAGTAGCAGTCCGTGCCCGGGACCTGGGAAAGGTCTATCCAGGTGGCCTCTCCGGAGCGCCTTAGGCTCTCCATAAAGGGCTGGTTTCCATATACACTGGAAAAATTGCAGATGATGATGGACATAGGGCGTTCAAATTATAGCTACATAATCGGGGCTTTATCACTAACCACTAATCACTTTTTCTAAATTTCCCCCGTAAAATTTTAAAAGGATACCACAATGGAAATCCCCGAATCTTCGAATTTTGTGCAGGACATCATCGTCAACGACCTCAAGACGGGCAAGCGCACCAAGGTGCATACCCGTTTCCCGCCCGAACCCAACGGCTACATCCACATCGGGCACGCGAAGTCCATCTGCCTGAACTTCGGTACGGCAAACAAGTACAAGGATTTTGGCGGCATCACGAACCTGCGCTTCGATGACACGAACCCCACCAAGGAAGACGTGGAATACGTCGATTCCATCCGCGAAGACGTGAAGTGGCTTGGTTTTGAATGGAAAGGCGGCGAATACTTCGCCAGCGACTACTACGACCAGATTTACGCCTTTGCCGAAAAGCTCATCGAGATGGGCAAGGCCTACGTGGAAGACCTGACCCGCGACGAGATGCAGGAATACCGCGGCAACGACGCCGGCAAGCCGAGCCGTCCGAGCCCCTACCGGGACCGCAGCGTCGAAGAGAACATGAAGTTGTTCCGCGAGATGCGCGACGGCAAGTATGCCGACGGCGAGAAGTGCCTCCGTGCGAAGGTGGACCTCTCTAGCCCGAACATGAACATGCGGGACCCGGTCATCTACCGCATCAAGCATTGCTCGCACCACCGCACCGGCGACAAGTGGTGCATCTACCCGATGTACGACTTTGCGCACCCGCTCAGCGACTGGATCGAAGGCATTACGCACTCCATCTGTACGCTGGAATTCGAAGCGCACCGCCCGCTGTACGACTGGTTCCTGATCGAACTCGGTCTCGACAACCGCCCGCAGCAGATTGAATTTGCCCGCCTGAACCTGACCTACACCATGATGAGCAAGCGCAAGCTCCTCGAACTGGTGGAGACGAAGGCCGTGATGGGTTGGAATGACCCGCGTATGCCGACGGTCTGCGGTTACCGCCGCCGTGGCTTCACGCCCAGCTCCATCCGCGAGTTCTGTGACCGTATCGGCGTTTCCAAGGCCGACTCCATGGTCGACGTGAACCTGCTGTACTTCTGCATCCGCGAGGAACTGAACAAGACGGCAAACCGCGTGATGGCCGTGATTGACCCGGTCAAACTCGTGATTGACAACTGGGAAGACGGCAAGGTCGAGATGATCGAAGTCGAGAACAACCCGAACGACGAAACCGCCGGCAAGCGCCAGGTCCCGTTCGGCAAGGAACTCTACATCGAGGCCGACGACTTCATGGAAGAACCGCCGAAGAAGTACTTCCGCCTTAAGCCGAATGGAGAAGTTCGCCTGAAGGGCGCCTACTTCGTGACCTGCAAGAGCGTCGAGAAAGATGCCAACGGCAAGGTGACGGTAATTCACTGCGAATACGACCCGCAGAGCAAGGGTGGCGAGACTCCCGATGGCCGCAAGGTCAAGGGCACCATCCACTGGGTTTCTGCGGCACACGCCGTGGACGCCGAAGTGCGCCTCATCAACAACTTGTTTACGCTCGAAGATCCGGCCGCGGTTCCCGAGGGCGAAGACTGGCACGACTACCTGAACCCGGAATCCATGGTTGTGAAGCAGGCCAAGGTGGAACCGAGCCTCGCGAACGCCAAGCTGGAAGACCGCTTCCAGTTCATGCGCCAGGGCTACTTCTGCCTCGACAGCGAAGATTCGAAGCCGGGCCACCTGGTGTTCAACCGTACGGTGGATCTGAAGGATTCCTTCGCGAAGCAAGTGAAGTAATTCGAATTATTTATCTAAAAAAGCCGCTCCGAAGTAATCGGGGAGGCTTTTTTAGCACGTATTTCCTCAAATAGATATATATTTTGGGTGTACCCGGATAGCATGTGCTGTCTGAAAAAGAGAGGAACCCAAAATGAAAACGCTATTCAAGATATCGATGATGGTGGCCGTTTTCAGTATTTGTGCCACCTTTGCTGCTGATAATCACTCTCCGCTCCGTGCCAGGGTAGATACTTCGGCGGTGCTTTTGGGCAAGGAAGCCTCCTATGCAAGGCTTTTACGGGTTACCATGAAGGATGGTTCTGTCGAGGAATTCCTGGTGGAATCCGTCAAAACCCTCACCTTCCAGGCAAACCCCAATGACAGTTCCAACATTTACGATGAAGACGAGAAAGAAGACGAGGAAAGATCCGATGAACCCGATAGGACCCCTGAACAGATGTCTTCCAGTTCGGTGACGCCGTCTAGTTCTTCTGTATCACCCAGCTCCGACAGCAAGAGGGGTGATGACGTGACACCCAGCTCCGACAGCAAGAGGGGTGACGACGTGACGCCCAGTTCCGACAGCAAGAAGGGCGATGACCCGTCCTCCAGTTCCTCGGACAAGCCCTCGGCTATCCCCGTGGCAAACTATGCCGGAACGAAGATCATGTGGAATTCCAGGAACCAGACACTGTCCATCTTCTCGAGGCAGAGCGGGAACGCAAAATTTGCCCTGTTTGATGCTCAAGGTGTGATAGTGGGGAGTGGGAACGTGTTTGTCTCCAGAGGCTCCACGGCTCTTGCTTTGGATTACCTGGATTTGCCCAAGGGAAACTTTGTAGTAAAGTTTGAAATCGGTAACACGAAACTTCAACAGACGATTGCCGTTACCGGAAAGTAAGGAGGCCCATCATGAATTACCGTATCATTACATCCGCGGTCCTGGCCCTTTCGCTTACTTCATTCGCCGGCCAGGCCTACTTTATCTTCAAGAAGGACTCCACCTACACGGCGGGGCTCCTGGGAATCGATTCCCT
>CACZII010000166.1 GCA_902781185.1 Fibrobacter succinogenes | reverse complement strand
GGAAGGGGTAGGGGTCCGGGGACAGGGGAAGGTGGCTTTCTCTCACACTCTTTGGCTTCCCCTTCCCCGGGAAATCAGCTCAACAAATTCGGATTTGTGGGGTGTAACAAAGGGGCCATGTCACTAATTTAGCTTAGTGACATGGCCCCTTTTTGTGTATAATAGGGGACGGACAAGAACACATCGCCGAAAGGAGACGTTTTATGAAACTGGAACTTTATATGTTCGACACCTGTCCGTTCTGCAGACGGGTGCTGAAGTACCTTGACGAGAGCGGCCGGACCGACGTCGAGCTGCACAACATCCACAAGAGTGAGGCGGACCGTCAGCGGCTCATCGAAGTCGGCGGCGTGGAGCAGGTCCCGTGCCTGTTCATCGACGGCGTTCCGATGTACGAGAGCCTCGACATTATCGACTGGCTGAAGGCCCACCCGCAGGCGTGACGAACGCATTGCTAGAAAGGACACTACCATGAGCAAAACATTAGTCGCTTATTTCTCCGCGGAGTCCGGCTCCACGAAGGCGCTGGCCGAGACTTTGGCCATGGTCACCGGCGCGGACAAGTTCGAGATCGTTCCCGCGAAGCCCTACAGCAAAGCGGACCTCAACTATAGCAACCCGCTGGCCCGGTGCAACCGCGAGCAGATTGCGAAGAAGGATGTGCCCATCGCCGGCACCGTTGTCAACATGGCGGACTACGACACGGTCCTCATCGGCTTCCCGATCTGGTACTACAACGCGCCGATGATCATCAAGACCTTCGTGCAGCAGTATGACCTCGCCGGGAAGAAGATCGGCCTGTTCGCCACCTCCGGCGGCAGCGACATCGGCAAGACCGCCGAGAAACTGATGCCTTACCTGAAGAACGGCGCCACCGTTTCCGGCGCGCAGGTCTTCGCCCGCAGCGCATCGGAAGAAGTGCTGAAAGCCTGGGTGGACACGCTGTAAATCGCCAAAAAGATAATCTCCATCATCTTTTGCGGATGATGGAGTTTTTTTATTTCAGGGTTTCGATCGTGCGGATGCATTTCCCGGAATGGCCCGGAGCCCAGTCTGTCCCGAAGTCACTGACGGGGGCATACGCCTCAATCAAATTGGTCCCACGCCCAATGACGAAACTTTCCGAGAACCAGATGGATTTTTCAATCGATAACTGAGAATCATCAAAATTGAAAATGATGCCGCGGGTGACATAGTTGTCATACTCCTGCTCATCTCCACAGAATTCCTGCTGATTCTCCTGAACCAGGTCTATAGAATGAATGGTTTCGTTGATGGGTGTTTCTATCAGGTCTAATTGATCATACTCAAATGGCGGCTCGCTTACGATAGACATGACGGCAACATCCTCGGTGGACCCATAATAGTCTAGTTTTTCGGTGCACGAATAGAAGTAAAACGGGTCGATGGTTTCAACCTTGACTTTTACAACGAAATATACAAGGTTAGTGTTCAAAAAACGTTCGTGGACAATATATTCGAGTTTTTTACCAGGAAGCTGCTTCAGCAGGGCAATTTCATGAGGCTTAAGTCTGATATCGATGCTTGTCATTCTGTGTCTCCTTTGACAAAGTGTATTTTTTGTTGCTTAACTAAACCGTGGTCTTTACTACCTTGAATGTTGATTTCAACCACAGGAGAACCATCAGATGAAGAAGAGGTCCGAAAGCTTATGATTCCACCATCTGATAAATAAGCTAATTGCAGAGTGCCGCCTTTGGCAAGTTGTCGTTGCTCCACATGAGCCCCTTCCGCAATTTGTCGAAAAAAACTGGTTGCAGTTTTCAATGGATCATCGGAAATGATATTCCTGACATGTGAATTGCCACTTCGTCCGGGAATTCCAAAATAACCCTCTCGTAAGGGGTATTCATCCTGGATGCGCAAAGCATTGATCCTTATGGAACGGTACTCGTTATGTTCTCCTCTGCCGCAAGTACCCATTACGCTTCACCGCCTTTCGGATGAGTCAGTTCAAACTGACTCGGATAGCGGTAAATCGCCACGTCATCTTTGAAAGGTCCGAAAATGGATTCGGGAGTGTAACCGTGTACTAAAACGATTGGCGGCTCCAATGCGTCAAGCATTGCCGAAAAACCTGTTCTGAACAATTCTTTTTGGCGCTGAGTCTTTATGCACCCATGTGTGCTCACTGCTACCATTTTACCCTTCGGAACTCCTAGAAAGCAATATTCAAAGCTGGACTCATCGCTCCAACGGATATTAGGAATGATACGGATTCCATTCTTTTGCAGAAAGAATCCTACTGCACGGTTCATGTAAGTATTTGTTTCCTGCAGGCAACGCGATTGCCCAACCATTAGAGTGCAGTCTGGGGTGAGGACACTTTCAAATCGCTTGAATAAGTCAAGGTAATGCGGGGTGTTGGTTAAAACCCGGGCAAACTCTTTATCATGTATGTAAAAATCTATCGCAGAGTGTTTGCCATTTTGTTTGGCAGCCTTGTTGCATGGTACAAGTGTTTCAGGGATGGGGGCATCCGGCAGATCCATCAGCATTGGAATTCCCGGCTCTCCAACAAAAGAAGCCCCTTCGACCAGGTGATTCTGAAAGCCGTCATCGAACAGAGTTTTGCGCATTTGTTTTCCTCCTTCCGCGCTAAAAAGCTCTGTAATAATTGTCCCACGGGGAATGATGGCAAACAATTCTCCGGCAATGTCAAACTCTAAGCGGTGGAGTACTGTTACGGCTGAATCAGTAGGATTTGACAAATAGAGATCCGTGTAATACAATAAGATAAAAATTATCTAGATAGATAAGTAAAGTTAATCATATAGATTAGTCGGAGGAAATAAAATGAGTGATTTTGCAAATGCAGCTATTATCGGGGCGAATATAAAAGCAGCCAGAACCCAGAAAAACTGGACTCAACAGACGCTCGCTGAGAAAAGTGGAATGACCAACACCCAAATTAGTGCATATGAGCGGGGGAAGAAGGCTCCTACTCTTGATTCTCTGGCAACATTGTCAAGCGCTTTGGAAGTCTCTATGGACTATTTGTACTTTGGCGATGAAAGCGAATCGTTTATCAATTCTGCGCCAGATGAAGGACGACAAATTGTAAATAGCATTTATAAGCTTCGTGAACTTGGCGTGATTGATATGAGTACGAGGCATTCTGGCTTGGATTTGAAAAAACACTGGACACCAATTCGGCGATTATTGGAAACATTGCGTGAATTTGATTCGATTGGTAGTACTTATCCAGAACCTGAGTCTTACTTAGCAATGCTGAAAGATTCTATTACTAACGAAATCAACCAGGAAATCGAGAAAAAACAAGTGAGCAAATTGAAAGAAATCATCGTTGCTCCAGCCAATTCCAAGTAAAAGAGGATTATCGATGATGACCATCCGCAAAACGACTCTTGCTGACCTCGCAGAGGTCATGGATACTTATGCGAATGCCCGGGAGCAGATGGCTGCGGCCGGGAACCCTCAGTGGGCCGGCGGGCGGCCTTCGGAGGAGACCATCCGGTCGGACATCGAATCCGGCAACAGCTATGTGATGCTGGATGGCGATGTGCTGGTCGGCGTATTCACACTCATCCTGGGAGATGAGCCGACCTACGCCGTCATCGAAGACGGCGCCTGGCTGGACGACGAGCCCTACGGGACGCTCCACCGCATTGCGTCGAACGGGAAAGCCCGGGGCGTCATGCAGGCGGCGCTGGCGTTCTGTGAACGTGTGTCGCCCAACATGCGGGTGGACACCCACAAAAAGAACCTCGCCATGCAGCACATCCTCGAAAAGCATGGGTACACGTACTGCGGCCGCATCTATGTGGAGGACGGCACCCCACGACGGGCGTACCAGAAAAACGGATCCTAAAGAAAAACAAGGCTGACTCGTGTGAGTCAGCCTTGCGCTTTGTGGCGATGTACGCCTCATTCTTTTTACTTCTTGTA
>CACZII010000165.1 GCA_902781185.1 Fibrobacter succinogenes | reverse complement strand
GTGGATTACATCGCCAAGATGAACCGCGAATACCTCGGCGCTACCGTGACCTACGCCGAAAAGGTTTATGGCAAGGATTAATGTGTGATGTGGAGTGTGGAATGACTGATTAAATTCATTTCACATTACTCATTTCAAATTACACATTTGTTTCTGTGTCATCCTGGAGGGGCGTAGCCCCGATAGGATCCAAGGCATTAAAAGGGACCGCAGCGATGCGGCCCTTTTTCTATATTTCTCTTGTAAATCAAAAAGAGGACTTCGAGATGAAAAAGATTCTTGCGGTGTTTGCGGCGGTTGCGTGTGCCGCGGTTCTTTCTGCCTGCAACGACCAGAAGGCGGAATCCAATACTCAGGCCGATGAATCCCTGAACAAGGTGAAGGCCGCGGGCGTGTTCGTGCTCGGTCTCGACGATTCTTTTCCGCCGATGGGTTTCCGCGACAAGGACAACAACATCGTGGGTTTCGATATCGACCTCGCTACTGAAGTTTGTGCGCGCCTGGGTGTGAAGCTCAAGACGCAGCCGATTTCCTGGGACGCTAAGGAACAGGAACTGAACACCGGCAAGATTGACTGCATCTGGAACGGCATGAGCGTGGACAGCGCCCGCGCGAAGGCCATGAACCTGAGCGACCCGTACCTCAAGAACCGCATGATTTTCACGGTGAAGGACAAGGCTCTTGCAAATCTCGCGGCTCTCGCCGGCAAGAAGATTGCCGTGCAGAACGGTTCTACCGCCCAGAAACTTTTGGACGCCTCCGAAGCGGGCAAGGCCGCCAAGGAAATCGTCCCGTTTGACGATAACCAGACTGCGCTCATGGATTTGGACAAAGGCGGCGTGGATGCCGTGTTCCTGGACGAAATCGTGGCCAAGTACTGGATTGTGACGAATGCGAAGGACTACACGGTGCTCGAGGAAGGCCTTTCCGACGAAGTCTACGCCGTGGGGTTCCGCAAGAAGGACCAGGCCCTGCGTGATGTCGTGAATTCCACCCTGGACGCCATGAAGGCCGACGGCAAGTTTGACGAAATCTCTGCCAAGTGGTTCGGCAAGTAACGGCCGGCGCGCGGTTCCATGTCTGACCTGAGCAATTTACTCCCGGTTCTCTGGGGCGGCTTCTGCACGACGCTTGCCATTTTCGGGCTTACACTCCTGTTCTCGATTCCACTGGGCCTGCTCATTGCGGTCCTCAAGATGAGCAAGTGGCGCGTGGTGCGCTACCCGGTGTCGTTCTACATTTCGGTGATGCGCGGCACCCCGCTACTCCTCCAGATTGTGGCGATTTACTTTGGCTCCTACTACCTGAGCGAATATGCGGGCGTGGATTTTTCGTTTGACCGCTTCCCGGCGGTAATCGTGGCGTTTTCGATAAACTATGCGGCCTACTTTGCCGAGATTTTCCGCGGGGGCATCCAGTCCATACCCAAGGGGCAGTACGAGGCGGCCTACATGCTGGGCATGACCCGCACGCAGACGTTCTTCCGCATTATCCTTCCGCAGGTGGTAAAGCGCGTGGTGCCCGCCAGCGCAAACGAAGTCATCACGCTGGTGAAGGACACTTCCCTTGCGCAGGTGATTGCGGTGACGGAACTTTTTGCGCTGGCCAAGAAACAGCAGGCAGCCTACGCGAGCATTTATCCGCTGTTCGTGGCGGGCGTATTCTACTATGTGGCGAACCTTTTGCTGAGCGTGCTTTTTGCCTACGTGGAACGCAAGCTCAATTACTATAAGTGAGGCGTGGAATGGAAAACGTGAATGAATCTGCGCCGATCCTCAAGGTAGAACACGTCAAGAAGTCCTTTGGCGACTTGCATGTGCTCAAGGATATCTCGTTTGACCTGAAGGCGGGCGAGGTGCTCTCGATTATCGGGCCCAGCGGTTCCGGAAAGAGTACGCTGTTGCGCTGCCTTACCCAGCTCGAAACGGTTGACGGCGGCTTTGTGCAGGTCGATGGCAAGGACATGGTGGTGCCTGGTGTTTCGGCGAAAGGACCTGCAGTCAAGTACGCTCCGGCGAAAACGCTACGCGAAATTCGTCTTTCTACGGGTCTTGTGTTCCAGAACTTTAATTTGTTCCCGCACCTGACGGTGCTCCAGAACCTTTGCCTCGCTCCGGTGCGGGTGCTGGGGGATGAACGCAAAGAAGCCCGAGCCATGGGACGGTTCCTGCTTAAGCGCATGGGCCTCGAAGGCAAGGAAAACTCTTACCCCTGCGAACTCAGCGGTGGCCAGCAGCAGCGCGTGTCTATTGCCCGAGCGCTCGCGATGAACCCGAAGATTCTTTTCTTTGACGAGCCGACGAGTGCCTTGGACCCGGAACTTACCGGCGAAGTGCTCAAGATTATCAAGAAACTGGCCGAAGACAAGATGACCATGGTCATCGTGACTCACGAGATGGCCTTTGCCCGCGACGTGGCCGATAAGGTCATCTTTATGGACGGTGGCGTCATCGTGGAACAGGGGACCCCCGACCACGTGTTCCGCGAATCGGGCAACGAGCGCTTGACGCAGTTCCTGAGCAGGTTCACAAATACTTGATTTGGGTAATTAAGGCGGAAACCAAGATCTTACACCACCTGAACCAACAGGCCCTTCAGGTACTGCCCTTCGGGAAAAGCCGTGTTCACGGGGTGGTCGGCGGGTTGGCCGAAGCGTTCAATGATTTGAACGCGCCGTCTCGCATCGGCGGCGGCATCGGCGATAATCTTCTGGAACAAGTCCATCTCCATTAGGCCAGAACAACTGAAGGTCGCCAGCATGCCGCCCTCGGCCAACAACTTCATGGCGAGCAGGTTGATGTCCTTGTAGCCCCGAGCGCCCTTCTGCAGGTTGTCCTTGCTTTCTACGAACTTGGGCGGGTCCAGCACAATGAGGTCGAAGGTTTCCGCCTTGTCGCGGCACTTGCGCAGGTACTGGAACACGTCGGCTTCTACATGGGTGGCATGAGCGGTGCTGAGCTTGTTCCGCATGATTCCTTCTTTCGCGAGTTTCAGGGCGTCCTTGGAAACGTCCACCTGGTAAACCTTTTCGCAACCGCCGCGGAGGGCGTAGAGCCCGAACCCGCCGGTATAGCAGAAACAGTTGAGAACCTTCTTGCCCTTTGAAAGTTCTCCAATGCGGCGGCGGGCATCCCGCTGGTCCAGATAGTAACCGGTCTTGTGACCGTTCTTCACGTCGATGGGGAAGAGAATCCCGTTCTCGTTGATGACCACAGGCTCGTCACTCACTTCGCCGTAGACTACGCCGGTGCGCAGTGGCAGGCCTTCCTTTTTGCGGACTTCGGAATCGCAGCGTTCGTAGATGCCCTTGCAGTGGGTCTTTTCGGCCAGCAGTTCGTAAATCGTGTTGCGGTGGACTTCGGCACCGGCGGCCAAGATTTCGACAGAATAGATGTCGGCGTACTTGTCGATGATGCAGCCCGGAATGCCGTCGTTCTCGGCGTTAATCAAGCGGAATGCGGATTCCTTATCCTCGATGTTAAAGCCTCGGCTTTTGCGGGCGGCAATGGCACGGTCCAGCAGGTCGCTGAAAAACTCTCGGTCAATGTTGGTCTTCTCTCCGAAGGTCCAGAAACGCCCGCGGATCTGGGACTTGGGCGAATACGCTGCCAGGCCCAGAAAGTCGCTGCGGTAACTATAAACCTCTACAGTGTCGCCAAGTTCCGGGTCGCCTACCACTTCGTCGACGGCGCCGCTGAATATCCACGGATGGTAACGGAGTGCGGACTTTTCGCGTCCGGATTTCAGGGTAATGGCTTTCATTTTTCAGCTCCTACTTTCTCTAGGGAAACCTCGCGGCTTGTCTCGGAGAGTATTTCAATCTTGATGATGTGTGTAATGCCCGCCGTGTTCTCTTCCAGGCGTTCGGGCCATTCGATAAGGGTGATTCCCTTTCCCAGGTAGTCGGGTTCCAGGCCCACTTCGCAGATGTCCGT
>CACZII010000164.1 GCA_902781185.1 Fibrobacter succinogenes | reverse complement strand
TGGTCCGGATCACGGGCGACGACCTTGTCATAGACTTTCTGAAGGTAAGCATTCTTGATTGCCATTTTATATATCTCCGTTGAGAGTTTAGATTGTTAAAGTTTTTAACGGGTTTAAAGATAGCAAACACCCCGCAAAAAGTGTAAAAAAGCAGCCAAAATCTAAAATTTCTTACATTTTTGTAAGTTATTATTTTGCAAGTTTTGTAAATTGCCTTTTTTCGTTAAATTTGATAGCTCAACAAACGCAAAACTTACATTTTTGTAAGTCATCATTCAACATGTCAAAAAGTTTATAAAATTTTACAAACACACGGCATAAACGACACCCCTGACACCCCACAAAAGCTATTATTTGGACATGATTGACGACTTTCTGAAAAACATTTCCACCCTAGCCATCTTCGGTCACGTGCGACCCGACGGTGACTGTGCGGGTTCTACCCTGGCCCTGTACAACTACATCCTGGACAATTTCCCGAACATCAAGGTCCAGGTCTATCTGGAAAAGTTCCCCGAAAGCTACAAGATCTTGAACGGTGCCGACAAGGCGCTCCCGCTATTCGAAAGCACCGACGGGAGCGAACCCTTCGATGCGGCCGTCCTTATGGACACGCCCTCCTTTGAGCGTGTGGGTGCCGGCGGAGTCCCGTGCCTACAGAAAGCCCGTAAAACCTGCAACATAGACCATCATATAAGCAATCCCCTCAACCTTTGCGGCCTGAACATCGTAAAGCCCGAAGCCAGCTCCGCCTGCGAGGTGCTTTTTGACCAGCTTGACCCAAACAAAATAAGCGTGCGAACCGCCAGTTGCCTCTACCTGGGAATCGTCCATGACACGGGAGCCTTCAAGTTCAGCAGCACGGGCAAGCACACCATGGAAGTGGTGGGCGCCCTCATCGAGAAGGGCGTAGACTTTGCCCGCATCGTCAATGAGACCTACTACAGCCGCACCTACAAGCAAACGCTGGTGACCGGGTTCGTGCTGCAGAACTGCAAGCTCGCCCTGGAGGGTCGCGTAGTGCATGCCTACGTGACTCCCGAAACCATGAAGGAATTCGACGTGACGCCGGTGGACCTGAGCAACGTCATCGACACCCTGCGGGAAGTCTCCGGCACCGAAGTGGCGGTATTCCTGTACCCCGTAAACGGCAAGTACAAGATTAGCCTACGGAGCAACTACGTGGTAGACGTGAACTCAATAGCCAAGGAATTTGGCGGAGGCGGGCATACACGAGCCGCAGGGGGTGATACAGATCTATCGCCAGAAGAAGCGATTCGGAAAATTCTCGAATTGGTGGAAAAACAACTAATCTAAGCCTTTAGCGACCCGGAATATTTTCAGCAGATACCGCCTAATGGGCCTTGCCATATACCAGATTTTAGCGCACAAATTACCACAAGGGCCGTAAAGTGGGCGTTTTTTACCAGTTTCTCCCACCACCTGAGTGGCCAGGGCCTTCACACCATCGACAGTGCAATGTTCGCGACCCTGGAGGTTTCCGTCCCCCATCAGAGTCACACGGTCGCCATCTAGCCGGACAATGCGGTGGACCACATGGCGGCCGCCTTCTACCTGGGCAAGCACCACGTGCCCGACCCGAAGTTCTTGAGGCTTTACCAGCACAACGCTTTCACGGCCCCCGATGATAAAGGGATACATGCTCCGGCCGTTTACAGGGAGCGTCACCTGCACGCCCTCGCCTACCAGGCGGATGGCTTCGGAAAGGATTTGTTCGTCAGTGGGCATGTTCGTCCTTCGTCATGGCGTCCTGTCCCTCGTCATGGCGCGCTCGTCCGTCGTCATGGAGTGCACCGTCCCTCGTCATGGCGGCCTTGAGCCGCCATCTAGATTCCGGGTCGTTGCCCGGAATGACGTTATTGTCGTTGCCCGGAATGACGCTATTGTCGTTGCCCGGAATGACGTTATTGCTGCACAGCCTAGCAGCACCTTCGTCGGGCAGGCACTCCAAGTGCCAAACAGGAACGTTTTTCGCCAGGGCGTTTTCCGTAGCGTGCAGGCCGTCGGCAACGGACTTGTCCCATCGTTTGCCCGAAATGCTTGTGACCAGGGCCGCGTATGCCTGCACACCTTTCAGGCGGACAATCTTGTTGTAAGGCGCCTGGGAAAGCAGCACGATCCCGCCTACGGGAGCTTGCACGTTCCTGTAGCAAGGGGTCTTTCCGCTCCAGGGGGAGCCGTAAACTACGGCGCGGGGCGCACCATCAGGCCCGTCGTCGAAGAACCGCACAATCGGATTGTCGTCGTTCATCAGTTCAGAACCTTCGATGTGCTTGAGCCAGAGCCTGGCGTGGGTGCTCTTGCCGGTGCCGCTCTTGCCGAGGAACATGTAGCCCCTGTCCTTGTAGCTGACCACCGCCGAATGGAAAAGGGCGGTACCCAGGCCAGCCGTAGCCAAGGCGTAGAGCACCATCAGGGAATTGTTCAGGGCGAACTTCTGCAGACGCAGGTCCTGGGCAGCACAACCCATCAGCAGGCGGGCCTCCCGATAGCCGCTAGAGCAAATCAAGGTTCCCGTAGAAATATCCCGCAAGAGAAATTCAAATACCGACTCTCCCGACACCGTATGCCCGCAAATGATGGTCTGGCCCTCGTCCTCCTGACGGATTTCTTCGGTGTAGTCGAAGGCGGCGTGACTTTTTACTTCCAACGTGAACTGTATGGATCCCAGACACTTTGTGTCCAGGATGACGAATGGTTCGTAGTTGTCCATGCACTTGGCGAAGAAACCGCCTTGCGAGCCGGCCACGCTCCCGTCCACCGTCACGGAAAATACATGACCGGCCACCTTGTAATAGCGCGTCTCGTTCATAGCCCGATCCTCCGGCGTTTCACCCGCAAGGGCATCAGGTAAAGGGTGTGTCGCCAGTACTTCAGTTCCTTGAAAATGGCGTTCATGGGGTCAAAGGGCAGCCAGCTCAAGGCCTGCCTGCGGTCCCTGAACCACCGGATAAAAACGTTGCGGGGTTTCTGCCGGTACTTTCCGAAGTTTCCGCCCACCAAGGCCAGGCGAAGCAGCCGCCTTCCCCGCCAGGCACAAGGAGCGCAGAGCATCAAGTCCCGTTCCAAGCCAAGTACCTGCTGCAAGACCCACATCACCGCACTGCAAGCGTGCAACATGCCCAGGTGCTTCATCACTCCCGACACTTCACGACGAACTTCTTCGGTTGAATTTTTCAGCAGAATGTAATAGTCGATATATTGCCGGAGTCCGAGGCCGCCGCTGTAGAAATGCTGCTGCAAGTGAGAAAGCTGCATCACCAGGGCAAACTTGATGCTGGGGGCGTAAAAACCTTCGGGCACCATCTGGGCGCTCAAAATTTCCAGGTTCAAGAAATCCTGAAGTTCCTGACTCTTGTAGGGGTTTCCGGAAGCGGGCCTGTAATGCACCTCCGCCATGATTCCGTCCTTGGTGCGCTCCAAGTGGGCATGGTGCCAGAAACGGCCGTACTCCAGAGCCGACTTTTCAATCATCCCCATCTCGACCAACAAACGGTTGATGCTGTTGCGACCACCTTCCACCCAGATGTCGATATCCCCCGCCTGGCGGAGGGTCGGGTCCGGATACAGGCGGGCATTGGCCTGCCCCTTCAAGATGGCGTTCTTGCGGCCTACATTTTCGAATAACTGGGTAAGCCGGCGTGCCTCTCTATTCATAAGGGTATTCATGCCCCGAATCGCCTCGACTTCGGTGGCCCAGCGCATCAGCAAATGCATGGGCGGCCGGCTTTCCTTGGAGAGCTTCTCGATACCCGCAAAAGCGATACCCAGCACCGACTGCTGCTTGGCAAGAGAATAGAGAGATGTCCACGCCTGCAAATCCAAGCGAAAATCACCGGACACATCCGGCACATCCAGGCCTATTCTCAAAAGTCTAAAAAGTTCCTTTTCCATGGGGCAACCCATTTGCAATATAACTTTTTACCGACGGGGCTCAATTC
>CACZII010000163.1 GCA_902781185.1 Fibrobacter succinogenes | reverse complement strand
GCGAAGGCGACCAAGGTTGCAATTAAAACTTCGGTGCTGAAGGGCGAAAAGGCGGCCGTCACGCAGAGCATGGTAAGGAACAGGAACACCATGGAGAGCACGAAAACAATTTTCGGGGAGTAATAGATGGTCTTGGAAGCCCAGCGCTTGCGCTGCTCCCAGAGTTCCTTCAGAGTCTCCTTACCACTTGTGGTCACAAAGGTGGAAGGGGTTATGCAGTAACGCATGGCGAAGGGACGGTCAGTGGCCAGTTTCTGCATCAGCAGATCGTCGTCTCCGCTCTGGATCTTGATGACGTTCTCGAAGCCATTCACGCTCTTGAAAAAGTCCTTCCGGTAGGCCAGATTGTTGCCCGTGCTGGTCAGGGGCAGGTGCATGGCCAGGCCTGCGGTGCCTGCCACGCGATAAATCAGGGTTTCTACCGCCTGCATGCAGATAATGAAGGGGGATTTCCCTGGAACAGTGGGTATGTAGGAATGTCCCGCCACAAGCTCGATACCGGGCTCAAACTCCCGGAGGATTCCCGTGAGCCACTCCCGCTGGACGATGCAGTCAGCGTCCGTAAGGCACAGGATGTCCCCTTCGCAGGCCTCGATCATCTTGCTGATGGCATGCTTCTTGGGGCTTACTCCCTCGGGCAGGTCGCTGATAGTCAGAATGTGGAGCCTTTCGGGGTACTTTTCGGCATATTCGGCCAGAATCTGGGGGGTATCGTCGTCGGAGCGGTCGTCGGCCACCCACACGTCCCAGACGCCAGCGTAGTCCTGATCCAGCACAGAATCCAGGGTGGCCCTAATGCCAGTGGACTCGTTCCGGGCGGCAATGAGCACACTGACCCTCGGGGGCGGGTTCACGTCGGAGCGACCTTCACGAACAGTCCCCAAGGCACGGTAAAACCGCACCTCTAGCCACAGGTAGAAGAGGCCAAACAGGGAAAGCAGCCCTATGAGAAGGTATGTGAGCACCGTCCAGATCATTTTCGGGGCTAAAATGTAACAAGGTTTTTCGGGATGCCGGTCTAGAGGGGGCGGTCCGATAGAGGCTTTTTCGGATACATATATATATCTTATGTTTACTTAGTGCAAAAATGGGCCGTTTTTAAAATAACTGTACGCTTTGGGCCATTTTAGGGTATATTTATGCCTATGAAAACACTATACAAATACCTCCCTATTCTTGCGATTTTTTCCCTCGTCGCCTGCGGTGACGATTCCTCCAGCACCAGTTCCAACGGAAACGGATCCTCCGAGGCAAAGGACCCCTCCGAAGTTTTTAGCGTGCGGAAACCCGACCAGAATGCATACAACTGCCATCTTGAAGCGATGGACATCCACGATACGCTGTCTGCTCACGATGTAATCTGCACGTTCAAGTACGAAAAGATGGACGGTTTCATCTATATGCAGGGGACCCCGACCTCTTGTGAAGGATTCATGCAGGCGATCCCGGTTATCGACAACCCCAAAATCGAGCTTTACGTAAACGGGAACATGGCCAAGGTGACCGAGCCCGCATACGATTGGGGCGGCAACCATCATGTCGACGAAATTTCCTTCGTGTACGACGGCAAGAAATTCGCCTACAACCATTCCTCCGTGGGCTTTGGATGGCGTCCCTGCCAGGAAATGGACTGCATTAAGGTCTACTCGGCCGACGGCGACCTGATAAAGGACGGTTGCGGAGAGGACCGCACTATACCCATCGTCTGCAACGTTGTCGACAAAGACGGAAAGGTTAAGTCCTTCGAGGACAACTTTAAAGTTTGCGACGGAGACGAACGTCTGCTAAACGAAGAGCAGACATCCGACGAATAAAATCACATTTTGTGAGGCAATAAATGAAACTCAAAATGCTCTTTTTAACGCCCATGATCGTATTCATTGGGGCGTGTTCCAACGTAGATTCCCTAACAAACGAAACCCAGTCCGAAGAAGAATCAATCTCGTTTGTCCAAAACGGAGACGAATGGACCGGATTCTACAAAGAAGACGGGTACGAAGCGTTCCGTAAAATGGCATTCAAGTCCGAGGCAGAAATCGGGACGGATTATCTGGTAAAATTCATCATTTCCGATTTTGACAAGGAAAAACCGGAAGTTCATTTCATGAACACCTCGAAGCATCAGTTACACTACGAATTTGCACGAGATATACTGAAGGATTCCCGGTCACGTAGCGAATACGAAAAGGAGACCTACCTTAGCGAAAAGAAGAATACCGCGGCAGGAACCCTTGTCTACTACCCTTCCATTGATTCGCTGATTGGACTTACATTCTTTGCAACCGACAAAATCACGCCGGAGCAAGTGACAAAAGTCTACAACCTTATCGTGGACCGTATGCTGTTTCTGGACAAGAAAACAGATAAGAATCGACTGTTTTACATGCCGGCAGGCAGCGATGCTGAAAAAGCCGCCGCAGACTATAAGAGTTCTTTTGAGTCCCAGGGAGTACTGGTATACACCCACGCAGAATTATTCGGGAACATTCCTTTCCAGATTATGAACAAGGGTACCGCCTATGGCACTATTCGTAAATTGACCGCCAAGGAACTGGATACGGCTATCGTCTCGATGCACGACATTCTGGTCTTGGAAACTCTCCCGGCAGAGATTCCGCTGGTGGCGGCATCTATCAGCAAGGACGCCCAGACTTCCCTTTCTCACGTGAATCTGGCAGCAAAGGCCCGCAAGACACCGAACATCGCATTCAACGGCCATAATTTCCCGGATTCCCTAATTGCCCTGAACGGAAAGCTTGTAAAGCTGGTCGCAACGACCGATACCTACACCATTGAAGAGACGACCATTGAAGAAGCCAAGAAATTCTGGGAACAGAACGCCCGCAAAGAAATGAAACTCACCTACGATCTGTCGGATTCCGGGTTAGTCGAGTTCAAGGATCTAAACTTCAATTCAGCGAAGTCGGTAGGTGTCAAGGTGGCAAACCTGGCTGAGCTCCACAAGGTCATTCCCGACAACTCTCCCGATGGTTTCGGCGTACCATTCTACCACTACAGCAACTTCCTGAATTACAGCACCATTACAAAAGACCTGTGCGAAGAGTCGTTTGACGACTGCAAAATGGAAAACCGCTCTGTCACAATCTGCAAGCAGGTTCAAAGCATCTGTACAGAAACCACCAAAGAAGACGGGACATCCCTTCGGAACTACATCTCGACGATTATCAAACGCGATGATTTCACTGTTGACGCCCGCCTGCGCGAAGCCACCCTTGACAACATTATTTACATGTTCAAGCACTCCCCCGTAGAAAAAGGCTTCGGCGAGGCACTGGATTCCAAGGTTTACAAGATGTTCGGCGAAGCAAGCGTCCGCCTGCGTTCCAGCACTAACTCCGAAGACCTGGCAGACTTTAATGGAGCGGGACTCTACGAGTCCTACAAGGCAACCCGAAAGGCTGGCGACCTGCCTTCCGACGAAATTCCCAAGGTGTGGGCTTCTGTTTGGACTTACAAGGCCTTTGAGGAACGTTCCCTATGGAATATCGATCACATGTCCGTACAGATGGCCGTGGCTGTTCACAAGGGTTTCCCCGATGAACTTGCCAACGGCGTCATCATCACGCAGAATATTGCGGACCCGTCTGTGGCAGGAATCTACGTAAACGCACAGGTCGGTGAATTATCCATCACGAACCCAGAAGGTGGCGAACGCCCTGAAAAGTTCTCAATCATTCCTTCTACAGACGGTGTGCAAAGCGTAATCACCCAGTATTCTACCCTATCTCCGAATTCCTCTATTCTTTCGGAGGCCGAAACTTTGGAGCTTTACCGTCTGGTCATGAAGGCTCAGTATTACTTCTCGGAACTATACAAGAAGAACCCGGACAGCTTTGCCCTGGACCTTGAATTCAAATTGATGAAGGATGGCTCAGGCCGCAAATTGTTCCTGAAGCAGATTCGCCCCTACATCATGTAGGCTCTCTGGAGTTGCGAAAAAAA
>CACZII010000162.1 GCA_902781185.1 Fibrobacter succinogenes | reverse complement strand
CCACGTTGTCATCCCCGCGCAGGCGGGGATCTCCTATCCTTTTGGCTCGCCGACTTATTCCAAGTTGGAATAAGACTTGGACAACGGATTCAGTTATCCTAAAGATTTTTTGTACAAAAACCCCTGTTTTAGAGTATTTTTATACCCATAGTTTGAGGAAAATCTTATGAAGAATGCTTCAAAAGATGTTATTGGACATATCTTTGCGAGTTTGCTTGCGACTGGCGTGGCAATTTCGTTCACTCTTCTTCTCGCCGCTTGCGGTGACGACAGTTCCACAAGTGGTTCTGGAATCACCAGCATCAGCAACAAGAACATCTCGGGCGTATCCCAGAAAGGACCGCTTGTCGCTGGCTCAACAGTAAAACTCTACGAACTGGACGGCAAGACGTTTTCGCAAACCGGTAAAAGTTTTACTGGCAAGATTGTCGGCGATGACGGCGTGTTTTCTTTCACGAATGTATCCTTGGAAAGCCAATATGCCATATTGGAAGCTAGTGGAAACTATCGGAATGAACTTACTGGCGAAGCTTCTGAGGTCCCCATCACGCTTAACGCCATTGCTGACTTGAGTGACCGCAATACCGTGAACATAAACCTGCTGACGCACCTGGAATACGAGCGTGTCCTGTACCTAATGGGAACAGGAATGGACATACAGTCGGCCAAGAAACAAGCTGAGACCGAAATATTCAATGCTTTTGGCTTCACGGGCGACTTCGTGAATTCTGAGGATTTAAACATTTTCAGTGATGGCGACGGTAATGCGGCATTGCTTGCAATCAGCATATTATTCCTTTCTTTCTCAGAAAATAGTGAATACGGACACGATTTAACCTTAACTGAACTTATGTTCAAATTTGCATCGGACCTTGAAAAGGATGGCACTTTGGACGATGAAATAACGCAACATCTAATAACGTATTATGTCTCTAGTAATCTGGACTTTATTCGTGGCAACATAGGAAATTGGGGCCTAGGAACAGTACCAGATTTCGAAAAGTATCTCCGTCACGCCAAGTATCGAGACGAATTAGGCGATTGTAGTTCCAAGAACGATGGGGAACTCGCTAGTTATGCCTATACCATTGGTGGATCCTTTGTCATTTGCAAATCTGGAATGTGGATGGCCGCAACAAGATCGGATTTTTTGAATTGGACTATTCCGGGAGCGAAATGCTCCCAGGATGGTGCGATTATAGAAGGTAAAGAGTGGGTTCGACGGGGTGTCGAAGAGATGGATAAAATTAAATACAACTTTGTGTGCGACGCAGACACGTTTAGAACATTAACGTATATTGAAACCATTTTGAATAAAGGTTGTGTCAGTTATACAATAGGGCAAGACTATGTGCCTGCTGGACAAAAATCCCACTATAAATGCGATAAAAGCGGATATTGGGTTTTTGATGTTGAAAAAAACTCGGGGACAACAACCGACCCTCGCGACAGCAAGACATATAAGACCACAACTGTAGGTACACAGATCTTGTCTGACGCTGCGTCAAAGGGGGTCATTTGGACCTTTAGTGTCCCAACTGGAGGCACACAAGTCTGGATGGCGGAAAACATGAACTACGAGATGGAAGGCAGTTGGTGCTATAACGATTTGGAAAGTAATTGCGCTCAATATGGCAGGTTGTACAATTGGAACGCCGCCATGAAGGCGTGTCCCGAAGGCTGGCATTTGCCGAATAAGGATGAAATATATGCTCTACACGCTATTGCGGACATGACGCAAATTCAGATTGAGGGGGATCTTTATGTCCTTCCGGAGGTTGATTCACATCCGCTGCGCGGGTTGGGTTTTGCTGCCGCCTTGCCTGGCTTCAGAGATGTTGCCGGTGTATATAACAATGAATTAATAGAATTGGTTTTTGAGGGGGATTCTTATGGCAATATATCGTATCCAGAATGTATTTGGAGTAGCCTTGAACAAAATGGTGACAACACAAAGGCGGTTATGTGTTGTCAATATCAGAGTTTGTGTGCGGCTCAAGACAAAAATTTCGCGCTGGGAGTCTATTGCGTAAAAGACTAGTATTTACGTCTTGACCTTACAAAAACATTCCAATATGCTTTTATTTGCGGGGAATTCGCGGTTTTTACCCGCTTGCCCTAGTAATACCCCTGTTCTTTTTTAAATTTGGGAAGTAACAAGAAATCGCGGTTTTCCGCGGAGGTTGTAATGTCTAAGACGATTCTGCTTTTCCCTGGTCAGGGAGCCCAGTATGTGGGCATGGGCCAGACCCTCGCATCCACCTTTGAACCGGCCAAGAAGATCATGATGCAGGCCGACGAGATTCTCGGCTTCTCTCTCTCGAAGCTCATGGCCGAAGGTCCGGAAGATGTGTTGAAGAGCACCGACAATACCCAGCCCGCCTTGTTCACCGTGTCTGCCATGGTGATGGAACTTTTGAAGTCCGAAGGCTTTGCCTTTGACTATGTGGCGGGGCATTCCCTGGGTGAATATTCCGCCATCTACGCCGCCGGAGGTTTCAGTTTTGAAGAAGGACTCCGCCTGGTGCGGACCCGCGGTGAACTGATGGCCAGCGCAGGCAGCAAGAACCCCGGCGCCATGGCCGCCATCATGGGTCAGGACGAAGCCAAGATTCTGGAACTCTGCGAAGCCGTGAAGGACGCGGGCGTGGTGGTTCCGGCCAATATCAACTGCCCGGGCCAGATTGTGGTGTCCGGTGCCGTTGCCGGTGTGAACAAGCTTGTGGAAAACTGCGGTGCCGCAGGTATCAAGGCCATTCCGCTGGCTGTTTCGGGAGCTTTCCATAGCCCGCTGATGCAGTTTGCCCAGGCAGGTCTTGCCGAGGCTATCGCAAAGACCACCTTCAAGGACGTGGAAAAGCCGGTGATTGCCAACGTGGTGGCCGAACCCGTTACCAAGGGCAGCGAAATTGCCGACCTGTTGGTGCGCCAGCTGGTAAGCCCCGTCCGTTGGAACGACTGCATGAATAAGGCCATTTCCTTGGGTGTGACCCAGGGCGTGGAAGTGGGCTCGGGCAAGGTGCTTATGGGCCTCATGAGAAAGATTAGTCGCGAAGTGAAGGTCACTCCGGTGGAAACCATCGAGGCCTTCCAGGCGCTGAAGGGGTAATGAATATGGGTAAACTTACAGGTAAAAAGGCTATTGTTACTGGCGCGTCCCGCGGTATCGGGCTCGCCATCGCCACCGAACTGGCCCGGGAAGGGGCCGACGTGGCTATCCTCTCCACCTCCGTCAAGGAGGACCTGGCCGCCAAACTTTCTTCCGAACTTGGGGTACAGGTCAAGAGCTACGCCTGCAACGTGGCCGACTCCGAAACGGTGCAGTCCGTGTTCAAGCAGATTATCGCCGACATGGGTACGGTGGACATTCTGGTGAATAACGCCGGAATTACCCGGGATGGCCTGCTGATGCGCATGAAGGACGAGGATTTTGACGCCGTGATTGCCACAAACCTGCGTTCCGTGTTCCTTTGCACTCGCGCCGTGGCTCGGACCATGATGGGTAACCGCAGCGGCCATATTGTGAACGTTTCTAGCATCAACGCCCTGCGTGGCCAGGCCGGCCAGTCTAACTATGCCGCCGCTAAGGCGGGGGTGATCGGCCTTACCCGGACCAACGCCATGGAGCTGTCCTCCAGGGGCATCACAGTGAATGCCGTGGCACCCGGATTTATCGATACGGACATGACGGCCAAGCTGAGCCCCGAAGTCAGGGAAAAATATGCCGCCCAGATCCCTCTGGGACGCCTGGGCCAGCCCGAAGATGTGGCGAAATTGGTGGTTTTTTTGGCATCTGACGATGCGAAATACATCACTGGCCAAATAATTGGCGTGGACGGGGGCTTGAACGCCTAGCCAATAATTTCTAAATTTTAACTAAACAAATCCAAATGGAGTAAACAATGACACAAGAAGAAATTTTTAAGAAGATCACCGACGTTATCGTTTCCAAGCTGGAAGTGAAGGCCGAGGA
>CACZII010000161.1 GCA_902781185.1 Fibrobacter succinogenes | reverse complement strand
CCCGAAATTTGTTCAAAAACAGGGCTTGCCGGTTACTTCCAGGCTTCCGAAGAATCCTGGCCCTCGTCCAGGAGAGACGAAAGTTCCTTCAAGCGCTGGTCCATCTGGTCCATCTGGACCTTGGCATGCCGAAGCATCTTACGGGCATCAAAAAGCTGCTGACCCAGGTCTAGTGCCAAGAGGGCCAGGCGCTTGCCCGCTTCCAGGTTGTACTTGCTGTAACTTTCGAAGCGTTCGTCAATGTAACCCAGGACTTCCTGCAGGTCGCTATCAGAAAGGTCCGTGCGGATCTGCAGCTTTTCCTTGGCTACCGTGACGCTTACCGGTCTGTGTGTATTCAAATCTGCCATTATCGCATTCCTACGCCGAATGGATCATCGTCCATCAGCCATTTTAACCGAAAAAATTTCCTTGCGAGCCCTCCCGACCCGCGAACAAATCTTCGTCCTTTTCATTGGCCCCGTGAATCTCGGGGAGTTCATCCCCTTCTTCCTTGGACATGGTCAGGTCCACGATAGGCCCGAGGCTTGGGTCTTCCACGAACTCGTCCGCCGGTTCCTCTGGAGCAGGCTCCTGGGGAGCGGGCTCTTCCGCAACAGATTCCTCTGCAGCGGGTTCTTCTTGTAACAGCGGGTCAGGCGACCATTCTGTCGCCTGTGGAGCGGGTTCTTCGAATGCGGGCTCCTCAATTGCAGATTCCTGCTGCGCAACGTTCTCCGCAGGCATCTCGAAATCGTCCGTCGGAGTAGGAGCAGGTTCTTCCTGTGAGGGTTCTTCAAAGTTCAATTCCGTCTGTTCACGGACAGGCTCGTCAAAAGCGTCGGAGGCAACCGTAGCCGTGGCGATAGTGGCCGAAGGAGCCATGGGGGCCCGAGGTGCAGAATCTTCTACGAACTGGTCAACGGGGAATTCGGCGCCCAGTTCCTTCTCGATAGTGGCCAGAAGCTGCTTGAACTTATCCTGGATTTCGGCAATCTCCGCCGCCTGATTCTGGATAGTCTCGTCTTTCTGGGCAAGCTCCTCGTCCTTCTTGGCGAGATCTGCATCCTTACCGGCGAGGGCCCTGTCCTTTTCGGCAAGGGAAGACAGGTATGTTTCAACCTCTTGCTTCCTGGCGGCAATTTCCTGGGACTTCTGCGACAATTCGGCATCCAGCCTCGACAGGTCGGAATCCTTCTGCGAAAGGGAGGCGTCCTTTTCGGCGTTGTTTTCTTCGAGCTCCCCAATCCTGCTATCCTTGGCAGCAATCTCTTCGGACTTCTGGGTCAGGGTGGCTGTGTACTCGGCAATCTCCTCGTTCTTGCGGGCCAGGGAAGCTTCCTTGGACGCAAGGTCTGTCTTGAGGGCGGCCACTTCACTCTGAGCAGCCTTTAAACTTTCTTCAAACTGCGAGGCCTTCTGGGTCATCTCCTGGAGTGACATTTCTTTCTTGTTCAGGGCCTCGGCCTGGACTGCCGCCTGGTTCGCCCGCACATCGAGAGCGGCCCTGCATTCAGCCAAGTTCGCATTGGCCGTCTGGAGCAGGGAATCCCTGTCCTGCAGGCCGGCCTGGGCTTCGGCCAGCTGCATCTTTAAACTTGAAACCTCTTGGCGTAAGCCCCTTACCGTGGACAAGACGCCATCAACCTTTTGTGAAAGAACGTTCAGATTTTCCAGGTTCATTTTTTCTCCGTAAATCCTGGGGAAATTCCCCCCATAAAAAGATATATAAAAATTTCGCAAAAGGATAAGAAAAAAGCACTGTTTTTTCAAGAATTGCTATTTTCAGAACAATGCTCCAATTCGGCGAACATATCGAGCGTAGGCTGGCGGAACTCCCCGCCCTGCCAGGCGTCTACATCATGAAGAACGCCCAGGGGAAAATTATCTACATCGGCAAGGCCAAGGTGCTCAAGAATAGGGTCCGGAGCTACTTCGACGGGTCCGACCATACGGGGCACCGGGCAGCTACCCTGATGCTCCCCCATATCCGGGATATCGAGTGGATCATCACCGAAAGCGAGGAGGAGGCCCTGATTCTCGAGGCCAACCTCATCCGCAAGCACACTCCCAAGTACAACGTGCTGCTGAAAGACGACAAGCATTTCCCCTACCTGGCCTTCTCGGTAAAGGAGCCCTTCCCCAGGCTGTTCCTGACCCGCTCCGTCCACAAGGACGACAACCAGTATTACGGCCCCTTCATGGGGTCCCGCATGATCGACCAGCTCACGGACCTCTCGGCAAGGCTTTTCCACATTCGGGAATGCAAGCTGAAGTTGCCTCTCGCAAAGCCGCAACGGCCCTGTCTGAACTACCATATCGGCCGCTGCGACGCCCCCTGCGCAGGGCTCATTTCAGAAGAAGCCTACCACGAAAAGGTGGAGCAGGCAAGGCTCCTGCTAGAGGGCAAACGGGAAGACCTGCTGGAAACCTGGCAGCGGGAAATGGAAGAGGCCAGCGAGAATCTAGATTTCGAGACTGCAAGCAAAAAGCGGGATGCCATCCAGGCGCTGCAGGCCACGGGAGTCCACCAGAAGACGGACACCAGCGACCCAAGGCTTTCCCTGGACATCTTGACTCTGCGGCGGAACGGCTCTATGGCGGCGGCGGTCATTCTAGAATACCGGGCAGGCGTGCTCATGGGCCGCAGGCACTACAAGCTGGAATGCAAGCTGGAAGACGACGAGACCGAAATTTTACGCCAGATGCTTCTGCCCTGGTATATGGACGCTCCCTTGATTCCCGCCGAAATTGTCACCGACATCGCGCTACCCGAAGATGCGGAACTGCTAGCAGACGCCCTTTCCGGCAAAGCCGGGCGGAAGGTAAAATTCACAAACCCGCAACGTGGGGAAAAGGTGGGCTTCTTAAAGCTTGCCGCCGCCAACGCCGACATGATCCTTGTGGAGATGCGGGCCGAAGTCCAAAAGTACAGCGAAATCGACCAAAGCGTCTTTGAGTTACAGAAAGTTCTCGGCCTAAAGAAGACTCCCTTCCGCATCGAATGCGTAGACATTTCCCACCTCTCGGGAACCAACACCGTGGCAAGCCTAGTGGCTTTCAAGAACGGCAAACCCGACAAGGCCAACTACCGCAAGTTCATCATCAAAACCGTTGAAGGCGTAGACGACTTCGCCAGCATGCGAGAGGTCATGACCCGCCGTATTCGCAGGCTAGAAGACGAGGGAATCCCCATGCCCGACCTATGGGTATGCGACGGCGGCAAGGGCCAGGTGGACGCCACCATGCAGATTTTGAAAGAGCTTGGCCACGACCAGGACTTACCGCTTATAGGCCTTGCCAAGCGACTAGAAGAAATCGTGTTTCCCGACGACCGAAAGTCTATCGTACTGCACCGCACCAGCCCTGCACTAAAACTTTTGCAGAACGCCCGCGACGAAGCCCACCGTTTCGCCATCACCTACCAGCGGAGCAAGCGAAAGAAGGACCTGGAAGTAGAATGGCTGAAGATGCCCGGCGTAGGCCACGAGACCCGCGTCAAGATTCTGAGCCGATTCAAGAGTGCCGAAGCCTTTATGGCAGCCCCCATCGAAGACATAGAACTTTTGTTAGGCAAGGTCCGCGGAAATAAAGTACGCGAAAATGTCGTAAAATATTTAGAGAATGTGTAATGTGTAATGTGGAATGTGGAATGTGGAATTACACACCTCACACCACACATCTCACACTAGCAGTTAGTACCTTCTTTTTTCTAAATTTACCCTTATGGCCCATTACGACCCGCGATTTTTACCCATCTGCAAGGAAGACCTGGACGAACTCGGCTGGGACTATGTAGACGTGATTATCGTGAGCGCCGACGCCTACGTAGACCACCCCTGTTTCGGGCATGCCGTGGTGGGCAGGCTTTTTGAACATGAAGGATTGCGGGTGGCCATACTCCCCCAACCCAACTGGCGCGATGACCTGCGGGACTTCAAGAAATTAGGCAAGCCCCGGATGTTCTTTGCCATCAGTAGCGGCATGGACTCTATGGTGAACCACTACACTGCTGCAAAAAGATTGCGCAGCGACGACGCCTTCACTCCCGG
>CACZII010000160.1 GCA_902781185.1 Fibrobacter succinogenes | reverse complement strand
ATCGGTGGCATGCTGGTTCAGGACCGCGACGTGGACGTTTACGAAAAGTTCGAATGCGTCACCAAGAAGAAGTTCGCAAAGAACAAGGAAGCCCTCGCCCGCTTCACTTGGATCGTGACCAAGCACACCAAGTCTAACGCAATCGTCATGGGTTACGAATACGCCCGCGGCTACTTCCAGGTCATCGGCCTTGGCCCCGGCCAGCCGAACCGCATTGACTCTAACCTCCGCCTCTGCCAGCCCCGCGTCCGCGACAACGTGGCCCGCATGAAGGCCGCCAAGAAGTTCTTCAACGAAAAGGGCAAGTGCATCGACAAGGCCGGTCTCAAGGCCCTGGAAAAGAAGGTGTTCAGCGAAGTCGTGATGGGCTCCGACGCCTTCTTCCCCTTCCCGGACAACGTAGAAGCCGCAGCCAAGGCTGGCGTCCAGTACATCGTGCAACCGGGTGGCTCCAAGAAGGACAACCTCTCCATCGAAGCTTGCGACAAGCTTGGGGTGGCCATGGTGTTCACCGGCATGAGGCATTTCCGCCACTAATCCCGCAGGTTTGGCCATGATTCCCGCTTCGCAGAAAGAGATGAACCAGAGAGAAAAGGACCTCTATTCGACGACATGGGCAAGGCCGCCGACATGTGGACCATGGACAACCTGGACCAGTTCAGCCCCGACAAGACCCAGCTGCCGCCCCTGAACGACATGGACGCAGTGGCGCGGATTTCCCCGAAGTTCGCCTCCCAACTCATGGAAGCCATGTACTACGGCATGCTGAACCTGACCCAGGCAAACCTGATTTCCGACGAAATCCAGGACGCCGACCCCGAATGCGTCTCCACGGCCTCCCTGGAGGAACTGCTGGTGAAGCTCTGGATCGGCAACGCCAAGAGCTACCGGAAAGTGGTGACTAATTAGGCATGGGCAATGAGGTCGGTCGCCTTCGGCTCCCTCTGAGGTCTGAGCAAAAAGGGGAAAGCCTTCCCCTCGCTCGCACTTCGTAGCTCGCTACCCCTTCTCCTAGGGGACACCCCTAAAACCCCGCACCTTAAACCTCAAAGCGAATGAAATGAGCGACCTCATTACTCAAAGGGGCGAAGCCCCGACCTCAAAGCCTCAACGTGTACGCGTAATCGGTGGCGGTCTCGCAGGTTGCGAGGCGGCTTTGCAGCTGGCGAGCCGCGGTTTCAAGGTGGACCTGTACGAGATGCGCCCGGTCAAGCAGACTCCCGCCCACAAGGACGGCCACTTGGCACAGCTCGTCTGCTCCAACAGTTTCAAGGCGCTGGGCGTCACATCGGCCCACGGACTTTTAAAGCAGGAACTCACCATGCTGGGGAGTTTTCTGCTGGATTCCGCCCGGGAGGCCGCCGTACCTGCAGGCGATTCCCTCACCGTGAACCGGGACATTTTCAGCGAATCCGTAGAAAAAAAGATTGCAGAATCTCCAAACATCACGCTCCACCGGGAAGAAGTCACCAGCCTCGAAGGCGACTGCCCGACCTTAGTCGCGGCGGGACCGCTGGCCAGCGACGCGCTCGCCGACGATATCTTCAAGCGGTTGGGTAGCGAGCGCCTCCATTTCTTCGACGCCATCGCCCCTGTGGTAGAGACCGACAGCATCGACTTTGACCACGCCTTCTATATGAACCGCTGGGAAAAGGGCGAGACGGCGGACTTCATCAACTGCCCCCTGGACAAGGAAACCTATACGGAATTTGTCCGTAAACTGTGCGAGGCCGAAGCCGTGGAGCCCCGCCCCTTCGAAAAGAACGAACTGTTCGAGGGCTGCCTGCCTGTCGAAGAAATGGCCCGCCGCGGCTACGAAACCCTCCGTCACGGGCCTATGCGCCCCATCGGCCTCGGACTCGGTAACAATGGGCATTTGTGGTACGCGGTAATACAGCTCCGGGCCGAAAACAAGCAGAAGACCCTCTTTAACATGGTGGGTTTTCAGACGCGACTCAAGTGGGGCACGCAAAAAGAAATCTTCACCATGGTGCCTGCCTTGCGCAATGCGAAATTTGCCCGCCTCGGCTGCATGCACCGGAACACCTTCATCGAATCGCCCAAGTTCTTGGATGCCACTTTGAGATTGCGTCCGGATTTGGATTGCGCAAAAAGCATTCCGCCCACCTGGTTCGCCGGGCAAATTACCGGAAGCGAAGGCTACACCGAGGCGGTGGCTACCGGATGGTATGCCGCCTGGAACATGGCCCAGACCATTTTGCACGGGCATGCCGACCCGCTCCCCGACGAAAGTTGCATCGGGTCACTAATGAACCGCCTGGTAGAGGAAAACGAAAATTTCCAGCCCATGAACTTCAACTTCGGGCTGCTCCCCCACCACGAAGGCCTCAAGAAGAAAAACAAAAAAGAGATTCTTGGTGCCCGCGCGGTCGAAGCCGTGCGCAAGTGGATTGCGGAACGCCGCTCCTTCGAATACCCGCCTAACGGAATTCAGGAAGCCGCTCAACCTTAGCAAATCTCTTGGTGGCGGCGTCCATTTCGAAAAAACGCTCACAGTCGCCCAACGAAAGCATCACGAACTTGGGCGTGAGTACCTGCAGGTACTTGTTCAGCTGAACCTGCAAAGCCTCCCAGGTGTATTCGCCGGGAGCCTTGCACTCCACCAAAAGCCAGGGCTTCGCCTGGTCATTACCACTGCGGAAATCGTGCACCACGATGTCCACCCGGTCATCCGTCTTGGGGTCCACGGAACTCAGGCCGAACTCCACCGTAATCAAGTGGGCAGGGACCTTCACCTCATTCAGCAAGAACTGCACCGTCGCCTGACGCACCCGCTCTTCGGGGGTGTCGGGCACATCCTTCTTGCGGATAGGGTCGTATATTGTTCCGTGGGTCATGACATTAAAAATACTTTTTAATCAAACGTTCTCGTAATGTCCTTTACACGAAAGGATATCGATAAACTCGCCGTTAATTCGATAAATCAAACGGTTGGCATCGTCGATTCTGCGGCTCCAGAATCCGCTCAAGTTGCCCTTTAACGCTTCGGGTTTGCCTAGTCCTTCAAAATTACTGCGTTCAATGTCTTTTAACAACTGATTGACTTTTTTTAGAGTCTTCTTGTCTTGTGTTTGCCAATAGAGGTAGTCTTGCCAAGCTGCTTCGGAAAAAGCGATTTTAGCCATTCTCCATCGCCTCCAGTTCTTCCATAGTCTTCACAATCCCCTTGCCGGCGTTCAACTGCTCGATACCTTTCTTGAGGGCTTCGATGTCGTTTGCATTGTAGCGGACGGAGGGTTCGCGGACTTCGAAGGGGATGCGACGTTCGTTGATGACGTTTTTCACAAACATATATATGGCGGCAGACGTGGACAGCCCCACATTGCTGCAGAACTTGTCAAAACTTTCCTTGTCCTTGCTGTCGATACGTGCGGAAACTGTAGCCTGTGCCATAAGGGACTCCTTTTTTATGCAAATATACAATTTTTGCACAAAAATTGCAATATTTTTCATTATTTTTATGCAAATATATGCAAATTTCCGCAAAATGCAAAAAAAATTATCTCAAAATCAATATTCTCACTGCAATATCATAACAAGGCAAAAGAAAATGTTACGACGAAATGTAACGTAAATTATTTTGTTGCGTATTCATTGTTAGTGTACTTTTAGATGATGCTTTACTTCACTGTCTATTTCCGCAGTTTCAATGGCAAAAATGTTTACACAAGAACCATGTCTAATTGTCTAAACAGTTATGTATAACATCTTCAAAAGACTCTCGGCGGAAACTCGCAGGGACTAACAGTCACAAGAGTTTTCTCCTACGAGACCTGTTCTTGCCTGCAAAAACAGGTTCTGACCACAAAACACTTGCATACCAGAGCCGTTGTTTGTGTTTTTTGACCGAGATGTGTGCTTCCTGAGCGAACAGTCGAACAAAGTGAATCTGCGAGCGAGGGAAGGCTCACATTGAGGGAAAGATTATTCAAAAAAAAGCCTGAATCCATCGCTACGCTCAGGATGACGTATTAATGGGGGTTTTAGGGGCTATGCCCCTAGGCGTGGGGGTGATGGAAGACTTGCCGAGTGTGTAGATGAAGGGAGATCCCCGCCTTCGCGGGGATGACAACGAAGGATGCGCGGGGATGACAACGAAGGATGCGCGGGGAAGACAAGAAGGTCGTGCGGGGATGTGACTCAACGAGGCAAGGCTGCAATCAGGGGGAGACCTCCCCCTCTTGACAACTTCCGCACCTGGAACTATATTTTTGCACATGAATAAATTCTTTGGACAGAACACCGCAGCAGCGGCAATGGCAGCAAGCCCGGCAGCAGCCCGAGCTATTGTGGGGCTGTCCAGAGAAACCAAGGTCTGTAAGGCGTAACGCCAAAATCCAGATAGCAAGTTTCAAGGGCAGCCCCGTAAAAGGCTGCTTTTTTCATACCCCAAACCATTAACTTAAAGAAATTTCACTGTTTTATTATTCTATAATTACGCAGTAAAATTTGAGAATTTACGATACCTATATAGGAGCATAAAATGCGCAGAAGACTTTTGAGCGAAGGAAGGCAAACCAGCTCAAGGCCCTGGGCCTCCCCATCCACTGGGAAAACATCGGAGACCCCATCGAAAAGAAATGCCAGCTGCCCGACTGGATCAAGGACATCGTGGTGGACCTGGTCAAGACGAACCGCAGCTACGGCTACTGCCCCTCCAAGGGCATGCTGGAAACCCGCGAATTCCTGGTGAAGGAGAACAACAAGCTGGGCGGCGCGCAAATTAGCGTGGACGACATCCTGTTCTTCAATGGTCTCGGTGACGCCATCGCCACCATCTACGGGCTGCTCTCCATGAACACCCGCATTATCGGACCGGCTCCGGCTTACAGCACCCACAGTTCTGCCGAAGCGGCCCACGCCCACACGGCCCCGATTACCTACCGCCTGCAGCCGGAAAATCACTGGTACCCGGACCTCGAAGAACTCGAGAACAAGGTGAAGTACAACCCGAGCATCGCGGGCATTCTGGTGCTTAACCCAGACAACCCGACGGGCATGGTCTATCCGCTGGATATCCTCAAGAAGATTGTGGATATCGCGAAACGCTACAACCTGTTCATCATCTGCGACGAAATCTACAACAAGATTACCTACAACGGCGCCCACGCCTACGCCCTGGCCGAATACATCGGCGACGTTCCGGGTATTGCGCTGAAGGGTATCTCGAAGGAATACCCCTGGCCAGGCGCTCGCTGCGGCTGGGCCGAATACTACAACCGCGACAAGGACGAACAGTTCGACGCCTTCTGCCGCGCCATCGACAACGCCAAGATGGTGGAAGTCTGCTCCACCACGCTCCCCCAGATGACAATTCCGCGCGTACTGGGCGACAAGCGCTTTGCCGAACACCGCACCGCACTGAACGAGAAGATTGGCCGCCGTAGCGCCATCATCAACGAAATCCTTTCGGACATTCCGGAACTGTACTTCAACCCGACCTACGGCGCGTTCTACAACACCATCATCTTCCGCGAAGGCACGCTCAACAGCCACCAGACGCTAAAAATCGACAACCCGATCATCAAGAAGAAGGTGGAAGAATGGTGCAGCAAGACCACGAACCTGGACTACCGCTTCGTGT
>CACZII010000159.1 GCA_902781185.1 Fibrobacter succinogenes | reverse complement strand
CACTCCCCAGAGGGCCGCTTCGCGGGCACCGGCCACCGTTCCCGAATAAAGGGACGACACGCCGGAATTCTCCCCCACATTCACGCCCGAAAAACACACATCGAAAGCCCCTGGACCAGCGCCCTCGGTAGAAAGCCCATGGAGAGCAAAATGCCCCAAGGCAAACTTCACGCAGTCGGCAGGAGTCCCAGACATGGAATAAAACTCAACACCACCCGTAGCGCTCACCTTTTCAACAGAAAGCCCGTGACGCACCGTAAAGGCGTGAGAAACTCCGCTCTGCTCCCGTTCCGGGGCAAAGACTTATCTTTTAGGCATGTACACGGAACCTAAATTTCTGGCGATGAAGGACAAGTCCAAGGCCAAGCGCATGGCCGAACTTTTGCGGGTCATCATCCTGCAGCTGGGCGACGACGTGCCCCGCGCCAAACGGGAGTTCGAGACCTACGCCGGCTGGATGAAATTGCCCGAAAGTGAACGGCTCACCGGCAAGAACCAGGCACAGCTCATAGACCTGTACAAAACCTTCCGTACACAGGCGGGCCTCGGGTTCGAACGGGACGTTTACCTAGAGCAGGAACCGGGGGACCGCGAAACTCCGAACGAGATGCCCATCCACTTCGCCGTGCTGGTCCACAACCTGCGGAGTGCCTTCAACGTGGGCTCCATTATCCGCAGCACGGACTGCTTCGGCCTCGAAGGAGTCCACCTGAGCGGCTACAGTTGCGGCCCCGACCACGTGACGGTAAAAAGTGCGGCCCGGGGCTGTCAGGAATGGATTCCCATCAAGCGCTGGGAAAGCCCCATGGACTGTATCAAGTGGCACAGGGAAAACGGCTACGAAATCATCGCGCTTGAAACCGGCGAAGACATTCCAAGCATTACCGAAGTGAAATGGCCCGAAAAGGGGCTTATCATCCTCGGGAACGAAGACAGGCCACCCTGAAAGTGACTATTCCCATGGCGGGTCGAAAAGCCAGCATGAACGTGGCAGGAGCATTCGCCATCATGGCGTTCTGCTTGAGGAACAGAAATTGATTATATTGGAAAAATAATTCCAGCAGGAGGACCATATGGAAAACAACGGATCAAAAGCCCCTATCGAGCGCGCCCCCATCAGCGAAACGGCACTGACCAAGAAGCTGCTGGATTTCTATTCCTTTATTTTGTGCGTCCTCTGCGCCACCTGGCTCATCAAGACTTTTATCGAGCGGAAATACCCGAAGCAGGACGACGTCAAAGAGCAAGCCTAAGTCTGGCGCTACTTCGTAGCGCAGACTTGCTAGTCTTTAAGGCAACGGACAGAAAACCCGTCTTCCTTATCGAAGTTGGACAGGTCTGCCAAGTCAAACTCATAGCTCAAGAGCATGCGGAGCGCGACGTGGCTACTGTGCTCGGTAGAACTCCAGAAATACGCGTTCTCGCCCTCTTCGATGTAATCCCCATCATAGACCCTAGTGCCAGCAGGGAGCGCCGAGAACCCGAAGGAGTCGACACCGTTGCCATTTTCGTCCCAACCGCTGGATACCTTCAACTTCTTACCGGCAACAACCTCGCCGCCACCAGCATCAACTAAAGCCTCGAAATCCTCCTTGCTGGGCAAATGCCAGCCTGCAGGGCATGCCTTTTGCGCGGCCTTCCAGGTGTACAGCCGACCGTACTTGACGCAGTTGGTTTCGTCGCCCTTATAGCAGAAGCTATCCTCTATTTTGTAGTTCAGGTTCGACCCCATCCAAGTCTGTTTGCCAATTTTCACCGTCTTGTATGTCTTGCCATCACGGGAATCCTTCATGGTTCCCTTCTCCGGAGCTGCGAAGGCTCCTTCCGCACAAAATACTACCATGAGAGCTATTGTGAAAACCAGCCTTTTCATAAGACCTCCCTACGGATTAATATATATCCAAAACCGTCCAAAGGAACACCTTTCACGAAAAAAAGGTTCACGTTAGCCGTAAAAGAGCTATCGAGGGAAAGATTTGTTAAAGGAGATTGGTAACCTAGGGTATTCCTGCAGAGATTCTCGACTTAGAGTTTCTTAAGGCAACGAACAGATATTCCAGCGTCCTTACCGTTACCGGTTTCAAGCAAGTATGCACTATTAATATCGCTGAACATACTCATGTGGTACGCACCATTGCTATCGTACTCGGTAGAACTCCAGAAGTACGCTTCGTAGCCCTCGTTGCGGAAAGTCCCATCGCTACTCCTCCTGTAGCCGGCAGGGAGTGCCGAAAACCCGTAGGTATTCCGGTTCTCTATTCCGTTATGCGGCTGCCAGCCGCTACTGGACTTGAGCGCGGAACCAGCCGTGTTGGCAGTGTTACATTTCGCAATAGAACAACCACCAACAGAACTAATCAGAAGTTCCAATTCTGCCTTGCTCGGCAAATGCCACCCCTTGGGGCATACGCCACGGATATCGCCAGTACCCAGACCACATTCTTTGCCGGCTCCGCATTCGTCCTCAGTCTTTCCAACCGCTGCAGACCAGGTGTACAACCGACCGTAAACGGAACAATCGCCTTCCTTCGTTTCGTCTCCACCACCACACCAGCTGTTTTCCGTCACAAAGTCCAGGTTCTCAGCCATCCACACCTGAGGATAACTCATTCCGTGTTCGTCGTCTTCGACTTGGATTGTGGTGGTCCTGTAAACCCGCCCATTGCGCAGGTCTGTAAGAGTATTGGCCTTCGCACTGTAGATGCTGGCATCGCTGGAAGACGATGATATACTACTGCTAGACTCTTCTGAACTGCTAGACTCCAGTTCTTCTGAACAGCTAGACTCTTCCTCGTTGCTGGAAGAGGAGTCTTCGGATTCACTGGAACCGATATCTTCAGAGCTGCTAGACGAAGAGTCTTTTGAATCGCCAGGATCAACCTCTTCGGAACTGCTGGAAGAGGATTTATCAGATGCACTCGATTTAATCAAATCAACTTCACTAGAACTTGACGATTCGCCTAAATCGTCAGCACTCGAACCATTTTCATCGCCGCATGCAGCAAACATTACCATTGCGGCAAAAGAAAGTCCAAGACTCAGTTTTCGCATACTCGCTCCTTTTACTAAGGTAACTTTTACTCTTTAATATAAAAACTTCGGGAACGCAAATGCTGGAACTATAAGAAATCCTTGTAATAATGCGGGAAAGAGATCCTCGCCTTCGCGAGGATGACGCGAGAATCACGTATCCATCAGGTGGCGACGCCAGCGGCCACCTTCCCAGCGACGCCAGAAAATAATGGGTGCCGTACTGTAAACAGCCACCACCGCAATCCAGGCATAATGGGCTGGCAGGTGGAACACGTAGGCCGCAACATAGAGGGCTCCTGCCACGCACCAGTTCATAATGGCACTGGCAAACATAACCCATAAGGTATCCCCTGCCCCGCGGAGCGCTCCTGCATAAATCACCAGCAGGACCTCCACGAAAATGTACAGGGATGCAAACCTGAGCATGAACATGCTCATGGGGCGTGCCGAATCGAAGATGGCCAGGGCGTTTTCGGTAGCCTCGGCCACGTCGGGCCTGAAAATGTCGGTCAGCACGCCAGGCAAGAATACGAACAGCACACCGATAATAAGGGAATAGCCCCACCCAAGTCTAAGCCCAGAATAGGTAGAACGGGTGGCGGCCGCCGCGTTCCGGGCCCCCACATAGCGGCCCACAAGGCTTGTAGAGGCCACTTCCAGGCCCATTAGGGGAACATAAGCCACCATGTCCCAGTTGAACATGATAGACGAGGCCGTGGCCGATTCAGGCCCTAAGGCGTGGAACATGAGAATCAGCAGCTGGAATGCCGACATGTTCAGGAACATCTCCACACCAGAAGGAATTCCACGCTGCAAAAGCTCACGGGTCAAAGGCCAACTGAAGGCAAAGGAGGAGCGGGTATTGAAGCGGCTATTGCAGGATTTTCCAAAGAATTTCACAAATAAGATAACCGTCGAGACCACATTCCCGATAAGGGTTCCATAAGCCGCCCCGGCCACACCCATCGCAGGAACCGGGCCAAGACCGTAAATCAGCACATAGTTGCAGACCACATTCACGATCATGCCCACGAAGGCGGCCTTCATCACAATCTTCGTCTCTCCGATACCGCTAAAGAAGCAGGGCGCCGCATTGCGGACCAGGTTGATGACACCGCCGAACATCAAAATGTCAAAGTAGGTCTTCTGGTATTCCAACTGGTCGGCCGCCAAATTCTCCATACCGAAGGCAAAATGCCCAAGGGGAATCGTCAGGTACAAAAACGGTACGCTCAGAAGCGACAGGTACACGGACTGCATGAACACACGGGCACAATCGCCGTGTCTCTTTGCACCAAGCCGTTGGGCCACCATAGCGGTGGTATAACTGATGGCGCCGGTAAAGAACATGGTAAGGGCAAGCTGTACTGCCCCCGCCCCAAGAGCCGCATTCATTTCGGCAGGCCCAAGCTTGGAAAGGAACAGCCTGTCGATAAAGGTCATGAAGGTGTCAAAAGACATGGACAAAAGCATGGGGAGCGCCACCACCAGCACATCCTTCACGTCGCCATTTTTCTTGAATTTTGACGGCTTGTAAAACTTGTCCATTATCGCCGAAATCATGAGCCGAGCAAATATAAAAAAGAATCCTTTTTCTATATTACCCCACCATGATTTGCGACCATATTCTCGGGACAATCCACCACGGCACCTACAAGAAGGTAATCGACGTGCTGTTCGAAAAGCACGAACTTAAGGAGCATTCCATCCGAAGAATCGCCAAGGATGGCGTGGAACTTGAAATCCAGGTGACCGAGGATTTACAGGAAGGCGACATCATCGCGGAGACGGAACACTACGCCTACGCGGTCAAGATTTACGTGCCTAAGCCGCCAAAAGAAAATACTGACCCGGAAATGCGGGTCAAGCATTATCTGTGAGTGTGAGATGTGGAATGTGAGGTGTGGAATGACTAATTTCACACTCCACATTTCACATTACACATTTGTTTGTGTTTTTACTTAAGAACAGTGT